>JBOGLI010000071.1:0-5169 GCA_050746165.1 Terriglobales bacterium
TCTGAGGAGCCGGCGCCGCAACGGCCTTGGTGGTCGCCACCAGGCAGAGCAGCGCACAGCACGCGGCGCGCTTCGCCCGGAACGGCCGCGGATCACGTGATAAGGATTCACTCAGTTTCGCGATTCCCTGCGAAGCGAGAGAGGCAAAGTACCCACCGAACCCCAGCGTTACGAGGAAGGCCAAGTAGTTCATGACGGCAATCGTCGCCAGCAATCCGAAGTACCTCGCCGTGGCGAGCGCGCGATCAAAGTAGGTGATGGCTGATGCAAGTTCGCGTCTCATCGCCAGCTACGATGCCGCAACCCGGCCGCGGCGCCAATGCAGGCGGGGTCGAACCGAGATCAAGCGCATCTCATCCTGCAACTTCTCTCCTATCAAAGGTTTCCAGCCACAGCTCATCGCTCGCGTGTTTGCACCGGGCCCACCCGGTAGCGCACCTGCAAGCTTCTGGGTGGCCCCCCCTAGCCGCCTTTGCTAGGGTAGGTTCGTCAAATGCCGGAACTACCCGACATCACCGCCTATATCCGGGCACTCGATGCCCGTATCCTTGAGCAGCCGCTGGAACATGTGCGCATTGGTGGGCCATTCCTGTTGCGTACGGCAGATCCGCCAGTTGCAGCCGTCGAAGGCCGGACCGTTCGCGAAGTGCGCCGGATCGGAAAACGGATCGCCATCGCCGTCGAGGGCGATCTCTGGCTGGTGCTGCACCTCATGATCGCCGGGCGTCTACACTGGCGTCCGCGGGGCGCGAAGATCGGCGGACGGCAGAACCTGGCGGCATTCGATTTTCCGAACGGCTCGCTGGTGCTCACCGAGGCAGGCGCCAAGCATCGGGCATCGCTGCACGTGCTGCGCGGCTCGGACCTGGGCGCGGTCGATCCCGGCGGAATCGATGTCAATTCCACTGACCTCTCCAGCTTCCAAAAGGCGCTCACGGCCGAGAACCGCACGCTCAAGCGGGCGCTGACCGATCCGCGCATCGTGAGCGGGATCGGAAATGCCTATTCGGACGAAATCTTGCACGCCGCGCAGTTGTCGCCGATTGCACTGACGCACAAGTTAAAGCCCGAGGAATGGGAGCGGCTCTTCGCGACCACCCGCGAGACCCTCAAGCTCTGGACCGACCGCCTGCTCGCCGAGGCAGAGAAGACGTTCCCTGAGAAGGTGACCGCCTTCCGTCCGGAGATGGCGGTGCACGGACGCTACGGCAAGCCTTGCCCACGATGCGGCGAACCGATCCAGCGGATCCGTTACGCCGACAACGAAACGAATTACTGCCCGCGCTGCCAGACTGGCGGCAAGCTCCTGGCCGACCGGAGCCTGTCGCGATTGCTGAAGTCCGACTGGCCTAGGACGTTGGAGGAGCTGGAGGCGCTGAAGAGAAAGTGATGGGTGGTCAGAGGTCAGTGTTCAGCCATCGGCATGAATCGGCGGGTGACCCGGGTAAGCAGGTCAACTTATCTGCTTTCGCTCACTGGAGGGTGCCCCGGGTAAGCCCGGGTTTGGCTTACCCGGGGTAGTTTCCCTGACATGTTCGGAACGGAAAACGTGACACTGCGCACCACCCGCCGACTAGAATGTCTGCCCATGACCGCGTCCGACTTCCGCCGTCTTGCGCTCGCGTTGCCGGGAACCATTGAGAGTTCGCACTTCGGCAATCCCGATTTCCGCGTGAACGGAAAAATCTTCGCCACCCTGTCGCTGGAACGCGAGGGCTTTGGCGTTCTATTGCTGTCGCCCGAGGAGCAGGCCGGGATGGTGGCCGACGCGCCGGAGGTCTTCTCCCCCGTCCCCGGCGGGTGGGGACGCAAAGGATCGACGCGTGTGTACCTGGCGACGGTCCACCCCGACGTACTGGAGGGCGCTCTGCGAGTCGCCTGGACGCGGAAATCGAAGCCAGCGGCAAAGCGCTCGTCCATGCGGCCCAAGAGCAAGGATTAAACATCTTTGTAACGGCGTAACCTTTTCTGCTCGCCGGAGGTTTAGCTCAGTGAAGGTAACTTGTATCCCACCCTAGCAAAAGAGGCTAGGGTGGGCCACCCATGATGGCCGGCTAGGGTGGGCCACCCAAGATCGGTCACTGAGGGTGGGCCACCCAGGATGTTCCCCGCGGAGAACGCAGTGAGGGCTCTGGAAACGAACGACAGCGAGCGGACCGAGATCGAGGCGGCGCAGCAAGATCCCAGCCGCTTTGCCGATCTCTACGAACGCAATTTCGAGCGCGTATACGCCTACATCGCCAGTCGCGTGCATGACCGCGACCTCGCCGAAGACTTGACCGCCGAGGTCTTTCACCAGGCGCTGGCCAATCTTGGGAGCTTCGAATGGCGGGGCGTACCGTTCGTGGCGTGGCTGATGAGGATTGCGTCGAACGCCATCGCCGACCGCTGGCAGCGCAACGCCCGTGAGCCGGCGCTGCCCGTCGAACCGATCGAGGAGCCGGGCGCAACCGACGAGATTGAACGCAGGGCGATTTTGTCCGAACTGGTCGATGCCCTGCCCGACGACCAGCGTCACGTGGTGCTGCGACGCTTCATCGACCAGCGCAGCATCCGCGACATCGCGCAGGAAATGGACCGCTCGGAGGGCGCGATCAAGCAGCTTCAATTCCGGGCGTTGCAAACACTGAGGACGAACTTAAGGAGTACCCGCAATGACTAGCCCCGCACTCATCGAGCAACTGGATACTGCAATCAATGCCATGCTGGCAAGAGGCGATCGCGCCATGCCAGCGGTCGATCCGGCCATCCTGCCGCTGCTCGGCGTCGCCGCCGAACTGCGCAGCCTTCCGCGGCAAGCGTTCAAGACGCGGTTACGCACCGAGTTGATGGACCGCGCCGCCGCGCCCGCCGTACGCGTGCTCGAGATGCCGCGCCCGGAGACGCGCATCGCAACACAGGCGCAGGTCCTACCCACTTTGTTCGGCGCCGGATACGGCAGCTACGCGGTGCAGCGGCGCAACTTTGCGCTGTCGTTCGCCGCCCACGCGGCGCTGGTGGCATTCCTCGCGACTTCCGGCTACTGGTTTGCGCAGCACCAACAGGAAATCAGGAAAGAGATGGTGACGCTGATCGCGCCAGAGATCTCCGACTACACTCCGCTCTCCGCGAAGGCGAATGACCGCATCGGCGGCGGAGGTGGCGGAGGCGATCGCGACAAGATGAACGCGCCCAAGGGACAGCTTCCGAAGTTCGCGATGACGCAAATCACGCCGCCGGCGATGGTGATCCGGAGCGTGAATCCGAAGCTCGCGGTCGAGCCGACGGTCGTTGTCCCGCCGCAAGTGCAGATCGCACACTCCATCCTGCCGAACCTGGGCGACCCACATTCCAACCTCGCCGGGCCGCCGTCGAACGGTCTTGGGAGCGGTGGAGGAATCGGAAGCGGGAATGGTGGCGGCATCGGTAGCGGCGAAGGACCAGGCGTTGGTCCGGGCCGGGGAGGCGGAATGGGTGGCGGGGTGTACCGCGTCGGCGGAGGAGTGAGTGCGCCCCGCGCGATCTACAGTCCCGATCCGCAGTACTCCGAAGAGGCGCGTAAAGCCAAGTACCAGGGAACCGTCGTCCTGTGGTTGATTGTCGGGCCCGACGGCCATCCGCGTGATATCAAGCTCGCGCGGACACTCGGCATGGGCCTCGACGAGAAGGCGATCGAAGCGGTACGCCAGTGGAAATTCGCCCCCGCGATGAAGGACGGCCATCCCGTGGCGGTACAGATTAACGTGGAAGTGAACTTCCGGCTCTACTAACCTGGGTTTCGACGCAGAGGACGCAGGGGACGCAGAGGATGTTTGATCTAGCAGATTCAGACGCGGCGTTGAACCGTGGGTTTGGGGAACGACGCCTCACAAAGGGATCGATGAAACAAGTTCCTCTGCGTCCCCCGCGTCCTCTGCGTCTAGAACCCCGGGGACTACAGGCGATTGAATCCATCCAGCGCGGCGACCTTGTACGCCTCCGCTAGCGTCGGGTAGTTGAAGACGGAGTCGCGGAAATATTCGATGGTCCCGCCGAAGGCAATCACGGCCTGCCCGATGTGGATGATCTCGGTGGCGCGGTCGCCCATGGCGTGCACGCCCAGTACTTTCAGCGTTTCGGGATGGAAGAGGATTTTCATCATGCCGCTGTCGTCGCCCAGCATCATGCTCTTGGCCAGTTCGGAGTAGCGGGCGATGCCGATTTCGTAAGGCGTCTTGCTGGCGGTCAGCGCCTGCTCGGTTTTGCCCACCACCGAAACTTCCGGGATGGTGTAGATCCCGAACGGCAGCAGCTCCGACATTTTCTGTTGTTGGCCGCCGAAAATGTGGACGCTCGCCAGCCTTCCCTGCTCCATCGACGTGCTCGCCAATGCCGGGAAGCCGATTACGTCGCCGGCGGCGTAGATGTTGGGCACGCTGGTCTGGAAAAAGTCGTTGACCGAGATCTTGCCGCGCGGGTCGCAGCTCAGGCCGGCCGCTTCCAGTTGCAGCATGTCGCCGTTCGACTGGCGTCCGACGGCATAGAGCAGCGTCTCGCCATGGGCGCGCTTGCCGCTCTCCAGGCCCGCGTACACGCGGCCGTGATCGTCGATGCCGACGCTGGTGACCTTCTCGCCCAGCCGGAAGACCACGCCCAGCCGGCGCAGGTGGAACATCAGGGCCTCGACGATCTCGTGATCGACGAAGTCCAGCACCTTGTCGCGCGCCTCGATCAGCGTGACTTTCGTGCCCAGTGCGGCGAAGAAGGAGGCGCACTCCATACCGACCACGCCGCCGCCCACCACGATCACCTCGCGCGGGACTTCCTCGAGCTTGATCATCTGGTCAGTGTCGATGACGCGATGGCCGTCGAACGGAATGTCGGGTGCGTGCGCGGGACGCGTGCCGCACGCGATGACAACGTACTCGCCGCGAATCAACTGGCTCGCCGACTCAGTGGTGATCTCGACCACATGTTGATCGAGGAATTGCGCCGAGCCCTCGAACACCTGCACGCCGTTGCGGCCGAGCTGTGCGCGGATCACCTGCGTCTCACGCGAGATGATGTCGTTGACGCGGTACGCCAGCTCCTTGATGCTCACGCGCTGCGAGAAATCGCGCCCGTAGGAGGTGCGCTGGAGGAAAGACGTCAGGTGAATGATGGCTTCGCGCAGCGCCTTGCTCGGGATGGTTCCCGTATGCACGCAGACGC
>JBOGLI010000072.1:0-2764 GCA_050746165.1 Terriglobales bacterium
TCGTACTCAGCCAACACTTCGCCGCCGGTCTGGCCGACCGCTATGGCCGCCACATCACCATCGGACGAGCGGCGACAGAAATCCTGCTTCGGTACGCATTCCCCGGCAACGTGCGCGAGTTGCAGAACATGCTCGAGGGCGTAGCGGCTCTCTCGCAGGCGGATCCGCATATCGTCACAGACCGTGAGATCAAACCGCTGATGATGCGGGACAATGCGCCCGCTGCCTCCGAGCAGCCGCTTTCGCTTGACGAAATGGAAAGCGTGGCGATCGAACGTTCGTTGCGCCTTTGTCATGGCAACCGCACGCGGGCGGCGGCATTGCTCGGCATCTCGCGTGACACGCTCTACCGAAAGATGCGCGACCTCAAGACCAACGGCAGAGAGTCGAGTTCATGAGCCATCGCCGCCAGCTCGCGTCATGGATCGGGCTCGCCGGCGTAGCGCTGGCGGCGTTTTTCGCCATAATGCATGCCCAGTACGAGCCGACGCAGCAGCGCTTCGCGCTGGCCGTTACGCCGCATCCCGCCGCCGGGCGCGAGCTGTTTACGAGCAAGGGCTGCTCGAGTTGTCACGGGGAGGATGGAATCGGCGGGCGGGCGCCGTCGTTGCGCGAGCGCGCGTCGCTGCAATCGCTGCCCCGGCTGGTAACCGCGGTGTGGGACCACGTGCCCCGGATGTCGGAAGCGATCCGCAGCAGCGGCATGCAATACCCGGCGATGTCGAGCGAAGAGATGGCGCAACTGTTCGCGTACCTGTACATCGTCGGCGTGACCGACCTCCCTGGCGATGCGGTGCGCGGCAGAGCATTGTTCGAATCGAAAGGGTGCGCAAGGTGCCACGCGGCGGCTTCAGCGAGCGCGCCCGCCTTCGCCGAACTCAGCCGGGCGCAGACGCCGTTGGCATTGACCGAGGCGCTATGGAACCATGCCTCCGGAATGTCGGCTGAGTTGCAGCACCGGCGTATGCAGTGGCCGGCGATGAAATCCGGTGAACTACGCGACCTATTCGCGTATGTGCAAACCGTAGGCGGCAACAAGGTTTATGACGGCCGCACCGGAGATCCAGCGCGCGGATGGCAGGTGTTTCAGACGAGATCGTGCATGACCTGCCACGCACTTGCCGGCCGGCCCGCTCTCGAGAAAACGGTTAGCCAGGCGACGGCCGTTAACGTATCGGCGAATCCGGGACCGCGGCCGCTTGGGAGCGAGGCGCTGCCGGCCACGGTGTCGCGATTCGGGGAGGTGATGTTGAATCATTTTCCCGAGATGGAGCGCGTCATGGCGGCGTCGGGAAAGCAGCCGCCTTCGTTTGCGCCGGGCGAGTTCACCGATCTCGCCGTATTCCTCTATAGCTTGCGTTACGAGGAACCAACCGGATCGCCGCACGTAGGCGCCAGCGTATTTCAATGGCGCGGATGTGCCTCCTGTCACGGCAGCAATGCTTCCGGCGGTTCCGGGCCGGCTCTACGCGGTCGCGGCCAGAACTACACCGCCGTGCGGCTCGCGACCGGGCTGTGGCGGCACGGCGCCCAGATGTACCAGCTCACGCAGCGTACGGGTCAGGCGTGGCCCGAGTTGCAAGAGAGCGACATCGGCGACCTGCTAGCTTTCCTCAACACGCCGATCGAGAAGAAATGACCTCTCAGGCAAATGGGACGCGTCATAAATTCTTCATTCTTACTTCTTCATTCTTCATTCAAGGGTGTCCGATTTCCTGACACTGACTGACTTTCGTACAACACTCCACTTGTCGGTCAACAATCCCTTCCGCCTAATCCGCTGATCTTCCAACACTTGCGCGAGCAGCGGCTTGGCCGTGCACGTGCGAACGTTCGTTCTAGAAGTACAGCGACAGTCGGAGGGAGACCGCAACCCTCGCCGCTGCCATCAGGCAGGCGGCGCCCCGGTCTCCCTCTGCAGAAGGAGCGAAGTATGCGCAAGCTGGACACGCTTGGATTCACTGCGGTGGCGATGCTGCTCGGTGGCCTCGTCACGTTCATCAGCGAAGACCACTACCTGCCCTTGTGGGTGGCATGGATCGTGGGACCGCTGCTTTGGTACCTGGGATTCGCTGTCGCGATGGTGTGGGGATACCGCTGTTTCTTCGGCGCGCCTCAGGAGCAAGAGGCGGAGCGTCGCGTTGCACAGCCGGAGACCACGACCGGACTGGTCGTGAATCGCGACACAGCGAGAGCAAATTTCGGTAAAGGGCCCGTAGGTGTGTTGCACGAGATTCCGTCGATGGGCGGATTCATTTACTAGCGAGTATGGAGGAGAGATGAATCGTAAAGCCATTTGCCTGACCGCAATCATGATAGCGGGATTTGTGTGTGCAGTTGTCACGCCGGCGATCGCGTGTGACGACGGCGCCACCATGTTCAAAGCGAAATGCGCCATGTGTCACGGCCAGGACGCCACCGGCAAAACCCCGATGGGCAGCAAGCTGAACATTCCGGACCTGACCTCGGCCGCCGTGCAGAAGCAGTCGGATGCCGAGATCACGGGAGTGATCACGAAAGGGCGAAACAAGATGCCGGAGTACGGCAGCAAGTTGACGAAAGACCAGATCGCGGAGCTGGGGAAATACATCCGCAGCGTCGCCAAGAAATAAGGAGACCGCCATGCCGGCTGTCACAGAACTGTCGCGTACTGTCGAGACCGAAAGCAGGACGGCGCCCGAAAGTGCAGGTCGCCGGGGCTTCATGAAAGTACTGGTGGGAGGCGGACTGCTCGCCTCCGCCGCTTCCTTCTTGTATCCAGTGA
>JBOGLI010000073.1:0-6897 GCA_050746165.1 Terriglobales bacterium
GGCCAGGAGGGTGAGGTCAAACATCTCCTGCACCGACGCGGGCGCGAGCACCAGGTTGCGGTAGCATCCATGGCCGCCGCCCTTCACGACGCAGAAATAGTCGCTCTGCTCGGGCGCGATGTTGCCGAGGCCGGGGCCGCCGCGCACGACATCGACGACCACGCACGGCAACTCGGAGCCGGCCAGGTACGACATGCCTTCCTGCATGAGGCTGAGGCCGGGGCCGGAGGATGCAGTCATGACGCGCGCGCCGGTCGAAGCGGCGCCGTACACCATGTTGATCGACGCGACCTCGCTTTCCGCCTGAACGAAAGTTCCGCCGACTTGCGGGATGTAAAGCGCGGCGGCTTCGGCGATTTCACTGGCGGGGGTAATCGGATATCCGTAGTAGGCCCGGCACCCGGCCACCACGGCCGCTTTCACGATGGCGACATTTCCCTTACACAGTTGCCGCATGGGATTTCTCCGTGGCTGGAATGGTTGCGGCCGCTGCCTTGATGCGCAGAACGGTGATGGCGCCGGGCTCGGGGCAGCAGTAGAAGCAGATGCCGCACCCGGTACAGCCCTCGCCCTTGTACTGCAGCGCGTGCACGCCGTACCGATTCAGTTCAGGAGAGAGGAACAGCGCCTTCGGCGGACAGGACTCGACGCAGAGGCCGCAGCCCTTGCATTCGTCCTGATTGATCTTCACGTTTCCACGAGTCACGGCCATCGCTCACCTCGTTCTTGGTAGTAATAAGTAATGAGTAATAAGTATTGAGATGAAGCGCCTTCCCCATCACTACTATTACGTCTTATTACTTGTTACTTATTACTCATTACTTCTTCAGTCCTTCGCGCATACTGCCGCGGCGCTCACCACCGCCGGGCGCTGCAACCACTTGGTGCGCTCGCAGTAGTCGTAGAGTTGTTCGCGGAACTTGGGGTGCGCGATGTTAATCAACGCCTCCGCCCGCTGCCGGATGGTTTTTCCGTGCAGGTAGGCGATGCCGTACTCGGTTACGACGTAACGAATCAGGCCACGGCTGGTAACTACACCCGCGCCAGGATCAAGCATGGGGACGATGCGCGAGATGGTGTCGTTCTTCGCGGTCGCGGGCAGCGCCAGGATCGGCTTGCCTCCCTTGCTGCGCGATGCGCCACGGAGGAAGTCCACCTGGCCGCCGATGCCGCTATAAAAATATGTGCCGACCGAATCGGAGCAGACTTGTCCGGTGAGATCGACCTGGAGCGCCGAGTTGATGGCGACCATGTTGTCGTTCAGACCGATGCGCACCGGATCGTTAGTAAACGCGGTCGGCCGGAATTCGAAGATCGGGTTTTCGTTGACGTAATCGAACAGGCGCTGCGAACCGAGGACAAACCCGACCACCACCTTGCGCGGCAGAAAACTCTTGCGCGCGCCATTGATGACTCCAGCCTCGATCAGCGGTATGACTCCGTCGCCGACCAGTTCGCTGTGAATGCCGAGGTCCTTGCGATCGGTGAGGAACGGCAACACCGCGTCGGGAATTCCGCCGATGCCGGTCTGCAACGTCGCGCCGTCTTCAATGAGGGTGGCGACATGCTTGGCGATGCCGCGATGCACGTCGGTAATCTGCGCCTTGGGCGCCTCGCAAATCGGCGCGGAAATTTCGACGAACGCGTCAATCCGGCTGACGTGAACGAAGCTGTCGCCGTAGGTGCGGGGCATCTGGTCGTTGACCTGCGCAACGACATATTTCGCGAACTTCACGGCAGTCATCGTAGTGTCCACGCCCACCCCCAGTGAGCAGTAGCCGTGCGCGTCGGGAGGAGAGACGTGAATGATGGCAACATCGATCGGCATGGCGCCGGTCTCAAACAACCCTTCAATCTCGCCGAGGAAAATCGGCGTGTAATCGGCGCGGCCTTCGTTGACGGCCTTGCGCACGTTGCCACCGATGAACATCGCGTTGTGCCGGAAGTGTCCCTGCATCTCGGGCGCCACGTAGGGCGCGCTACCCATGGTCAGGATGTGCACGACCTCCACGTCGCGGACGTAGGGAGCGCGTTCCATCAACGCCTCGATGAGCGCCTCCGGTTCGGCGCAACCCGGATGGATGTAAACACGCATACCCGACTCGACGCATCGCATGGCGTCGGCCGGGCCCATCAGCTTGCGCTTGTAATCAACGTCCCACGACATGGCCTATCTCCTCGGTTTCTTCCTTCCGGTTTATGACGCTCTGTTTTTCATATCCCAGCGCCGCGTAGTAAAGCGCCTTGTCGAAGAACTGCTCCAGCAACTGCAGCATTTCCAGTTCGCCGAAGACCTCGACCGGTTTTTCGACCGCGGCCTCGTGCTTCAGGTACTCCCACAGATGGTCCCTGACCAGCACGATGGCATAAATCAACTGGCTCAGCGGGACGCCCTGCGCCGCGCGGCGGGCGCCGATCTGCTCGTAACGCCGCGCGATGTCGTCTTCTTTCTTGCCCAGCAGCCATTCGCCAGGTGCTGGTAGATTTCGTAAACGCGTTGCCGGAATTCGTCGGCCGGGACCTGTTTGAAGGCGCTGCACTTGTCGCAGTCCTTCAGCCGCTCCAAAAGGGTCTCCGACAGCCGCTCCGAGTGGTTTTCGATCAGCCGCACCAACCTGTAAGCCAGCATCACGACTGCCTCCTCTCCAGCAGACGGATCCGTATTCCAAGGCCCTTGGCGCGCTTCGGGATGCGCCGGAAACCACTACCTGCAAACGGACATTGCCAAGGTTCGGAACTTCACCCAGTTAACACGTAAGTGTGCGGCCCGGGACGGCCTTTCAGCCGTGACCGCAGTCACAAATTCGGGTGACAGCTATCACCCGAGCCGCGCGAGAACGCGCCAAACCAAAGAAGGCCAATTTGACGATTGCGATTGCTATTCCTACACCTTTATTGGCTCTGGCACCTCAACCTCTACATCGACACTGACGGGGCAACTGAGCGCGTTGCTGACCGCGCAGCCCTGCTTGGCGCGCTTGATTGCCTTGTGAAACTCGGTTTCGTTCACGTCCCCGACCCCGACCCGGACATGCATTTTCAGGCCAAGAATCTTCCACGACCTCGCGGTCTCCACGATGTCCAACTCCGTATCGCTGCGCACGTAGTCGGGACGGATTCTCGCTTCCGCCAGCTCTTTGGCGACCATCAGGGCCACACAGGATCCCGCCGCGGCGGCCAGCATCTCCGACGGACAGGTACAGGGAAATTCCTCGCGGCTCGTCGAAGCCGTGAATAGGACATTGCTGAACACCCCGCTGGCGGTGCTGACCGTGCCTTCACCAGCCTTGGGCCCACCCTTCCAGATCGCAGTCGCAGTACGCTTCATCACATCCTCCTCTTCATACGTGACTTACACCCGTTTTCTGGCGGCCGCCGTGAGCTACGGCACGTCAGGATGTGCTTAGGTGCTAATTCGGGAAATGTTTCGCGGCGGCAACGGGTTTGCGGTTCGAATTCACCTTTCGTTTACCGCGCTGTAACCGGACGTTAACAAGCGATTTTTACAATCGACACCGTTGCGGGTCGATCCGCGAATCGTCTCAATCCCCTAACTTAAGACAGGAGCAAAACCGAAATGCGATCGAAATGGAGTTCGCTTGTTCGCGCCGCACTGGCGCTCGCGTTCTGCGGCGCGCTGTTCGCCGCCACCGCCCAGGCGCAGCAGATCATCGGCGCGGGCAGCACCTTCGTCAATCCCATCATGACGCACTGGGTTCCCGACTTCCAGAAGACGCACTCGGGCGTGCAGATCAACTACCAGTCCATCGGCAGCGGCGGCGGCATCCAGCAGTTGAAGAACGGCTTGGTCGATTTCGGCGCCAGCGACGTCGCCCTGAACGACGAACAGCTCAAGACCATGCCCTCCGAAATCGTTCAGGTTCCGGAGAGCGCCGGTCCGGTGTGCATTACCTACAACCTTGAGGGGCTAAGCAAACCGCTGCAGCTCTCGGGCGATGCCCTGGTCAACATCTACATGGGCAAGATCACGAAATGGAACGATGCCTCGATTGCGAAGACCAATCCCGGCGTCAAGTTGCCGAACACGGATATCGTGGTCGTGCATCGCTCCGACGGCAGCGGCACGACCGGCATCTACACCGCCTATCTTTCGGCGGTCAGCTCGGAATGGAAATCACAAGTGGGTTCCAGCACCTCCGTCAAGTGGCCCGCCGGCCTCGGCGGCAAAGGTAGCGAGGGCGTGACGGGCGTAGTCAAACAGAACCCGGGCTCCATCGGCTACGTCGAGTTGAGCTACGCGCTCGAGAACAACCTGCCGGTCGTGCACATGCAGAACCAGGCCGGCAAGTACGTCGCCCCGAGCGCCGAATCGGCGAGCGCGGCCATCGACGCCTTCAAGGCGCAGTTGGCCAAAGACGTTCGCGATCCTATCGTGAACGCGCCGTCCAACGCGCCCAAGGCCTACCCGATTACTGGCTTGACCTTCCTGCTCGTGCCGACGCAGAGCAAGGATGCGGCCAAGGGCAAAATGCTGAAGGAGTTCATTGGTTATGTCGTAACCAAGGGACAGGCGATCGCGCCGGAGTTGCACTATGCTCCGTTGCCGGCATCAATCTCGAAGCTTGACCAAACCCTCTTGCAGAAGGTCCACTAGAAAGTTCGTACTCGTTAAACCTGAAAGCCCGGCCACCGATTGGTGACCGGGCTTTTTGGCGTCCGCTCAACACTGTGTTACTTACCTTCGCTTAGCTCATCAGGAATTCTTTGGCGATCTCGGCGAACTGTTCATCCGACATTCCAGCGGACAGATTATCGACCGCCACTCCACCGTCCTGCGCCATCGCTGCCGCAGTCGCAAAGGCGGGAATCCGCTTGCGCAGCCGCCCCGTGGCTTCTTCCATCCACCAGCGCGACATCGCGCCGCTGATCAGGTTGCGGAAGTTGGTCTTCGCGTCCGGCGACTGGACAGTCACCATCCAGCCCTCACCGTAGGGATCGCGCCGCGCCAGTTCGGGGTTCTTGATGACCGCTTCGTTGATGTCGGCGATGCTGCCCTCGATCGGCGATACCATGTCGACGTTCGCCCCGTTGCGCAGTACGCTCCAGATCTTCTGGCCCTGCCGTACCCACTGTCCACGCTGCGGCAGCGTGACCGAATCGATCTTGCCGACGAGTTTCGTCGAGAAGTCGTCCATGCCCACCCGCACCAGGCTCGGGCTCTCACTCAGTGCCCAGGAATGGCCGGGATGATAGCGCAGGTTCTCCGGAACTTTGAATCCGTTGACCAGCGAGGGGTCCAGCGGCGAAACCGGACGCGCCTTGGACACCGACTGCTCCGCTGCGACCACGACCGACTTGCGACTGAAGAAATGATCGATCAGTAAGAATGCGATAAAAGTTGCGAGTACCAGGATGACTGTCATGGCCGTTCTCCTCTGGCGGGCCCTGAATCGGTTGTGTTGAGCCGTTCGCCACCTTTCTTAAAGGCAATCGCTATGCCAGAACTCGGGTCGCTCCGCGACACGCGCGTATGTTGATGAATTGAAGTGCGTTATAACTGGGTTTGCCATAGTAACCGTAATCGACTGCTGATTTTCTTATCAGCGATTTGCTGATGAATTCATCGCCGTTTTTCGGGTTGGGGGAACGGTTCCGGAGGCGGTCGTGCAAATGCAATGACTTACAAGCCGCTGTAATTCACAACGGTGATGTTGAATTGTTCGACTGCTCACGCCGGCGGCACGGCTCAACCGGTTATGACGGCAATAAATATTTTGAATTTCCCGACCTGTTAACGAGCACGGTATCAATAAAGGTTGGTTTGTGGGGATGGAAGCCAATGGATCGCCCCAATTGGAAAACGCTACTGGCGTTCGGCATCATTTACTTCGTATGGGGATCGACGTTCCTGGCCATCCGGGTCGGAGTGCGCGAGGTCCCGCCGTTCCTGCTGGCGGCCATTCGATTCGTTGTCGCCGGGCTTGTCCTCTATGTGTGGATGATCGCCCAGGGCGAGCGGGCGCCGAACCGCCGGGAGTGGGTATCGGTCGGCGTCCTCGCCGTGTTGATCTTCGTGATCGACTATGGCCTGCTCTTCTGGGCGGAGCAGCGCGTACCGTCGGGCATTGCCGCGGTGATTATGGCGACA
Organism: Terriglobales bacterium; assembly: GCA_050746165.1. Lineage (GTDB taxonomy): Bacteria > Acidobacteriota > Terriglobia > Terriglobales > Acidobacteriaceae > DAISJI01. The sequence goes on from JBOGLI010000073.1 coordinate 6,110, forward strand.
ATTCCGGTGTTCATGGCGCTGTCGGAAATCCTGCTTCTCGGCACGCAGAAGATCACGCCGCGGCTGGTGTTCGCGTCGCTGATCGGGATAGCGGGCGTCGCGGTGCTGGTGAGCCGGTCGTTGAATCTTGGCGGAGCGCCGATCGACCATCTTGGGGCCATCGCACTAATTATTGCGTCGGTCAGTTGGTCGATCTCTTCGGCGCTCACGCGCAAGCTGCCGCTACCCAAGTCGAAAGTCATGAGTTCGGGAGCACAGATGCTCGCCGGGGGAGTACTGCTGGCCATCACTGCCGGCGCGCTCGGCGAATTCCACAGCTTCCGGCCCTCACAGGTGTCCACGCACGCATGGCTCTCGCTGCTCTACCTGATCGTGGCCGGCTCGATCATCGCCTTCACTGCGTATGTCTGGCTGATCCACCACGAGTCGCCGACAAAGGTCGGTACCTACGCCTACGTCAATCCCGTGGTCGCCGTCCTCCTCGGATATTTTCTCGGCGGCGAGGCGCTGGGCACGCGCACGATCATGGGAACGGCCTGCGTGTTGACCAGCGTGATCGTGATTACCACGGCCAGGAAGGTCGTCAGTAGCTAGGGCTTGGTTAGCAGTGACCGGCAGGTGCGCGCGGTGGACAGCTAACTAAGCACTCTGCACTTCCTTCAAATCCATTCCAACTTCTCTTTCGTCCTCTCGTTGCGCACGTTGCCGGTATTGAGAGTGCTTTTCGGCTCCAGCAAAATCATGCGAACTTCTTCATCTGCGGCGGGACGGTGCTCCAGCCCGCGCGG
>JBOGLI010000074.1:0-1762 GCA_050746165.1 Terriglobales bacterium
TGCACCGGAGTTTCGGTGAGCGGGAGCAGGATGATCTCGTCGAGCGCGCCGCTGGACCGTTGCGTTGCCGGATCGAACTTGCGGATGCTCTCCACCTCGTCGCCGAACAGCTCCAGGCGCACGGGCCGCTCCATCTCCGGACCGTAAACGTCCAGGATGCCGCCGCGCACCGCGTACTCGCCCGGCATCTCGACGACATCCACCGCGGTGTAGCCGACCGTGTTCAGCCACTGCACCAGCCCGTCGATCTCAACCGTATCGCTCTTGCGCAGCGGACGCGCCAGCATGAAGTAGAACTCGGGATCGCCCAATCGCATCGCCGCCGACGTGACCGGCACAATCGCAATCGCCGCGTTTCCCTGCGCGATCCGCCACAATGCCGCGGCGCGTTGCTCCTGGATTTCCGGGTGCGGTGAGAGCCCTTCATACGGCAGGACGTCAGGCGCGGGCAGCGCGACAATCTCCGCGTCCTTCCGCAGCGCGCCGGCCAACTCCGCGAACGCCTCCACACTGGGCTGAAGCTCTTCGGCCGCGCGATTCGACGGCACCACAACAATCAGCGGCTTGGCGGTGGCGCGGGAAAGCAGCGCAATCAGCAGCGCTTTGGCGGTTGGGGTGAGTCCGGAGACACTGATCCCTCCCATGCCGTTCTTCAGGTGGGAGGCGGCACGCGTAAAACCGGGTAAGTTTTCCACGTCCGCGAAGAGATCGCGGACGAACGGAAGGATCACATCTCACATTTTATCGGAAAGTGAGAGAGCGCACCGAATCAGGCGATCAACCGACGTGTCTGTCGATCTCCTGCCGCATCACCTTCCCAAACAGGTCGGGAGTCATCCGCAGGGGATGCACGACGCGCAACTGCCGCGGCGAGAGACCGAACGGCGCGTACTCGCCCTTGGTGCGGTCGTCGGCGACTAGCGGCACCTGCGGCGCACATGCCTCGTCGCATCCCGCGCGACGCGGCCAGCGCGAGCAGTCGGCAATCGGGAACTCCTGCCGGTCATTGAGCATGCTGCGAGCGGCGCCGGCGCCGTCCACCAGGATCGTGGCGTAATCCAGGTTCTCCGGACAGATGATCCGCCGCGGGTCGCGGTACGACTCCTTTTCCGAAAACAGCCACAGCAGAAACGCGCCCGCAAACAGCGACGTTCCGACCAGCAACAAGGCGAGGACAAAGAGAAGGGATACAAAGGCCGGCATGGGGCACCTCGGAGACTCCCGTCGTGGGCAATTCCCATTGTGCGCGTGCGCGAGGCCAAACGACCCCAATTGCGCCACAGATTGCGACTTCTCGATTCCCGTTTCGGGAATCAAAGTTACGCGGGCGTCTCGCCTGCCATGCGACATCGGGCTCTCGGCTCTCGGCTGTCGGTTGATGACATCGAGGTTCAGTGCCGGTTTACTTATTTGCTAATGCAACCGTCGTAAGTACCCTGTTTTTTTCACCGACTGATTAGAGTCAGCAACTTACGAGGATCGTCCCAAGGGGTCCCAAGATTCTGGCTGGGTTATCCCAAGAGCGGCGGCGGGAGTGCGCGCAAGTGACGGCAGCACAACCGGTTAGCCGGGGAGCGCGGGGCGGCGTCGAGTTGAGAAAGAGCTGGGAGGGAGTAGAGACACATATCCCTTGCACGCTGGGTGCAGGAACAGATTAGAGGATGGGCGGGGGCGTGTCGGTGACGTGGGTCACAGATGAAGGTGATAAGACATTTTTCATTTTTGATTTTTCATTCTTGAATGTGGCGGACTCGGCAGAGCC
>JBOGLI010000075.1:0-5022 GCA_050746165.1 Terriglobales bacterium
GGCGTAGGCCGACTACGGCTAATTGACGGCAAGCCGTTTGAGAAACATAACCTGAGCCGTCATGCTCTAGAATTCGATTACCTTGGCTGGAATAAGGCTGAGGGCTTGGCAGACCAGCTATCCAATCGGCTACCGACTCTTCGAGTTGATGGCATAGCCCAGCGGATAGATGACTCGCTGTCAGACCGCGATTTAGATGTCCTCCTACTCGGGGCGGACGTCATTGTAATAAGTACTGACGACCGAGAGGCACAGCGGCGGGTTGCGCAGCGGGCACTAGAGCTTCATGGTATTCCTGCGGTGTTGCCTGGGTTGTACGAGGACGGTGGCGGCGAGATTTTCGTTCAATTCGAGGCGAACTTGCCTTGCTTTATGTGCTGGGATGGTTTCCGTCCAGCGGATCGGCAGGTTCGGGGAGCCACTGCCCTTGGGGTCGAAGCGTTTTCTGTGATTCGACTCACGGTGCAGTTATGCCTGGGTATTCTCGATCCTAGCTCAGAGGACTCTCGTTTTTTTGCCGGGCAGAATGGTGGAGAACAGCAGTTATTCTGGTTCCCAGAGATAGGGAGAGGTTTTAGCCTTTCGTTTCCTGCCGTGGATAAGCGTCAGGCTTGCCCATCATGCGGTGCCGAAGAACCTAGAATTACGGGGCTCCAGCCATCTGGGCTGGAGCCGTCAATCAGTAGTGCGCTGGCCGCAGCCACTTCATCAAGGTCAGCGCCAAGAGTCAACGATCTCGGCCCGTTCGTTTCTGGCCTAGCCTTGTCGGTATGGCTTAGCTTGTTTGCTGGTTGCCTTGCCCTAACCTTCTTTTCTCTTCCCGTAGGGTATTCGCTGACGAATGGCCTAGGGTCTAACTCTTACGGCAACCCTTCTTTGGAGAAGGGCCTACTGCAAATAGTTATTCCACTTGCGAGCATGCTTAGTGCAGCCATTGGAGCGGTTGGGGCTTTCGCGTTGTTCGTACTTCTTATTGTCGGCCTATTCGCAGCTATCTCCGATAACTGATCGAGACTTTCGCTGTCGCCACGACTGCCTGTTACACCGGCCGGCACGTCAGCCCGCCGTACGGCGGGTGCGTTGGCATTCGGACTGGCGGCCGTCCGTACAGCAGTAGCCGCAGTTCGCCTTCGCAGTTCGCCGCGCCAGGGCCACTGATCTGCAATTCACCAGATATAAGGTTGAGACTGCCGACAGCCCGGATGTGCAGACTGTCCAATACATCTTGCGGCAGACGCGGCCGGGAGTTGCTCAAGACCAGATCGCCCACGAACCAGATCGGGAAGATCACGGTTTCGCCAGGCTGAAGTTCCATGCCGCCGCTTCCCGGTTCCTGTTGCAAGCACTGCCATTCGCCGTTGACGAGGGAGGCCACCTGAAGTACTCCTTCGATCCCTTCACCTTCGACTGTGTTTTCCTCACCAATGCCAATGGTTTCAGGTAGGGAGCCTTCTCTGTAGGTGACACTAATCTGGCCACGGGCAAAAACCGACGCGGCGGTCTCGCTGGGACTGTTGACACCACATGCCTCCAAGACGGCGGCGGGCGGCGGGGCTTCTTCGCCGTAGGACAAGGGGCCGATGCGGTAGCGGTCAATTAGAGTCGTGCCTTCGCCATCCGAGTTCTTGATCGTGCCGACGTAGGACAGTGGCCCGCCAATTTCTTCTTCAGGCGGTTCTGTTCCTTCCGGTTCGCGGCTCGTTGCCGGACGCCCTTCGGCCAATTCCCGGTGAATGCAAGCACCGTATTCGGCAAGCGTCAGGCCAGCTTTGGCGCAGGGTTCGGCCAACGATGCGGTGCTACCACTGCCGGAAGAGCCACCGCAGCCTGCCAGCAGCAGCGTAAGCAGGACAAGACAGAAAAAACCGATAGCGGTGTAGCGACCCATCGGCTCAGTAACCCGTGGCACTGACGCTGTTGGCGACGATGATGTTCAGGGTCACCCAGAAGGCGATCCAGCCGACGATGACCACCACGGCGGTTATGGCAATGGGCACCCCGCGTCTGTCGTTGCGGCTGCTCAACATAATGCCCACAACCAAGCCGACGACGGGGATCAGGATGGCCGTGATCCAGCCAATGGTCGCTAGGCCGTCGTTGCGCTGATCCGTTTGCTTGGCGGGGTCTGGACTCGGCCCAATGCGCCCCAGCGTTGACCATATTGACCAACCCAATAGCGCTACCTGCTTCTTAGCAACCTCGTGCCAACCAGGGCTGACGACATCATTGTCGTCCGCCCGAAACTCTGACTGAGCTGACATTTGCGCCTCTCGCCTTGATCGCCGTAGGCCAGCCCGTCCAAGGTCGGCTGGCAACTCGATCCGTTCATGCTAACCGATTAGCAGGAATACGCCGGACGATCAATACATCGCCCGTCCTGAGCGCCAAGCACCCGGAGCCCGCCAACGCCTGGCGGCCTTTGCCGAGGAATACGCCAAGCGTGAAAGCGAGCTGGAGCAGGCCGCCGAACGGCTACGGGCGGAGCGTGACGAGGCGATCCGGGCGGCCTATAAAGACGGGCTGCCGATGGCGGCCATCGCCCAGGTCATGGGCATGAGCCACCAGCGGGTATCACAGATCGTCAGGAGCTAGGCATTGACCGGCCTGGGCAGGCCGAGGCATACTGAGAGCTGTCCTAGGCGGAATCGTTGGGCGGATGACCGAATCGTTGGGCGTGCAGCCTCTTGATGCGCTCGCAGAGGCGGGCGTGTTCGAGATTCGTCCCACCCCTTCCGTTGCTTGCCTGCTTGCTTCGCAACTAAGCCACGATGAGCGAAGCCGAGGCCTTCTGCTCCGCATTGCGGTCATTTCGGCACACGAATGCTGTTTAGCGCTGTGCGAACTGTTCCACGACAGGTCGCACGTCGGCGATGTTCTCAACGATCGCTATCTGCTCATGTTCGTCGACAACGCCATGGATTGCGCCCGAGGCACCGCCGACGACGATGGAGAGGCGTGGCGCAAGCTCCAAAAGAAGACCCACTGCAGCGGCCAGCTCAGCTACTGACTGTGCCGTGTATGCCGCGAGCACGACGAGGTGTGGGGCGTAACGCCGGACAGCCTTGGGAAACTCCGCTCGCGGCGTGTCAGCGCCAAGGAAGATCCCATGAAAACCGTGGCCTTCGAGCATATCGGCGACCATCCGTAGTCCGATGATATGTCGCTCCCCCTCTGGCGCAGCGACGAGCACGCGCTCTCGCGATGCCCGGCGAGCGATGAACATCTCGGGATACAGCCCCGCCATCAGCTGTTCAACCAGTGAGGATGCGACATGCTCCTCGGCAACGGAGATAGTGCCTTGGGCCCAAAGTTCGCCTACCTGGCGCAGCGAGGGCGCGAACAGCTCCGTGTAGAGCGACTCAGTATCCACACCCTGAGCGAGCAGCAGGGCGACGGTGTCCTGCGCCGCTTGTAGATCATGCGCCACCAATGTTTCGACAAAACCCCCGACGTAGCTCTCCAAGTCAGATGTCGAGTGCATGTCAGCTATTTGGGAGCACCTTCTCGATGAAGACATCGAGCAGCTCCGGATCGAAGTGCCCGTCTTCTTCTCGCATGATCTCGATCGCGCTCTCAGCCGAGAAGGCCGGCCGATAGACGCGGTCGTAAGTGAGTGCGTCGTATACGTCTACGATCGCCACCAGCCGTCCCTCAATCGGAATTTCTGCACCACTTAGGACGCGTGGATAGCCGTTGCCATCAAAGCGCTCGTGATGCGTCCAGGCAATCGTTGCAGCCAGCTCAAGGACTTCGGACGTCGAGTTGCGCAGCAGCTTGTAGCCCACCTCGGAATGCGTTTCCATCATCCGGCGCTCATCCTGCGTGAGCTGACCACGCTTGAGCAGCACCGCATCGGGAATCGCGACCTTGCCAGCGTCGTGCAGGGGGGCGGCAAGGAGGATCAGCTCGCAAAATGCGGCCGACAGCCCCGCTGCACGGGCGAGCTGCTCGGCGTGTCGTCCTACCCGCTCAGTGTGCGCTCCGCTGTCGTCGTCGCGGTAGTCGAGCGCGCGAGAAAGCCGCAAGACCGTCTCCGCACGAGATGCGTCCAACTTGGCAAGTGCAGCTCGCAGCTCAGCAGAAGTGCGCGTGACTTCCACGTCGAGTCCCTCTCGCAGGCGTCTCTCGACCTCCTGACGCTCGAGGTGATCTTCGATCAGGCGGGCGAGCGTGCGCATGAAGCGCAAATCGCGCTCGGCAAGCGACGGATCGGGCGAGTGGCTCACACAGCACAAAGATCCCTTCGTGCCGTCCGGAAAGCTCAGGGGAACAGCCGCATAGGCACCAATCCCAGCGTTGTGCGTGATCTCCAGGTCTCGCACTCGCTCATCGGCAGAGCTGTCTGCCACGATGTTGGGCAGTCGACCCGAGAGCATTCGCATGCAGTAGGTGCCCTCCGCTACCGGGCCCGAGTCCAGCTCCATGCCGAAAGACTCGGCATCGCCATCGAGTGCGCGGTAGATTTGGCGCCCGTCCGTAAACTCGGCGAGGTAGGCGGCATCCATGCCAAGCAGCTCGCGAACCGTCGCCAAGGCTCCCTCGATGGTGTCACCTGATTCGCTGCTTAAGCTCATATGCGCTACTCCCATTCTGGATCTGGCCTGGCGAGGCCGACCAAGCGAAGTCACCCAAGCGTGTGGGTAGCCTCCGACGAGTGTAGGGAGCACGGCTGGTCGGCTTGGGGCACCTACTTTTACCGGGTCTTCGCAGGAGCTTTTGAAGATTCTGCCGAAAGGCGGGGTTCGAGAGTCGTCAACTGGCTCCAGCCAGCCGAACTTGGTCTAGCCGAGGTCAAGCCGGTCAAGCCGGGCCTTGATCTCCGGGTTCCAATACCGTCTCATCAGGTCCGCTCAGCTCGGCACGGCGCGTGGCTAAGCCGCCTCCGAGACCGCTCTCAGGGTGGGGACGGGAGCCGGGTCGAGCGGCATCACGATCGTCTCGCGGTTGAACGCCGGGGCCGCCGCCGGGCGATGGCCGCGAAGCTGCTCGTGGTTGCAGACCACGTAGCACCACTCCATCAGC
>JBOGLI010000076.1:0-5621 GCA_050746165.1 Terriglobales bacterium
GGTCATCTCCATGATTTCGGAAGTGCCTTCGTAGATCGTGGTAATGCGCACGTCGCGGCTGATCTTCTCGACGTGGTACTCGTGGGTGAATCCGTAGCCGCCCAGCGCCTGGATGGCGGCGTCGGCGGCCCAATTCCCGGCCTCCGACCCGAGATACTTCGCGATCGCGCCCTCGGTGTTCAGGCTGCCTTCGTTGCCGCGATCGATCCGCTCGGCGGTGTCTTCGATGTAGGCACGGCTCGCTTCCAGGCGCGCTACGTGCGGCACGATCAGCTTGTGCGTGTAGCCCTGTTTCTCCGAAAGCGGCGCGCCTGCCTGGATGCGCTCGGCCGCGTAGGGAATCGCCCGGTCCAGCGCCGCCCAACCCGCGCCCAAACCGAAGGCGGCGACCATCAGCCGTGTATAGCCGAACACTGCCTGCGCCTGCAGCAGTCCCTGTCCTTCGACGCCGCCCAGCAGGCGGTCCGCATCGACGTACACATCGTCGAACGAGAGCGCCGCGGTGTTGCTCAGCCGGATGCCGTGTTTCTCCTCGGGCTTGTCGTGCGTCAGACCTTTTGCGCCATGCTCGACGACGAACCAACTCGGTCCGCCCGGCGCGCTCGCCAGCACGGTGTAGGCGTCGGCGATGCCGCCGTTGCTGATCCACTGCTTGGCGCCGTTGATTTTGTAGCCGACGATCTTTCCGTTTTCCTCGACGCGCGTCGCGGTGCTGCGCAGCGCGCCCAGGTCGCTGCCGGCTGCGGGTTCGGTGGCGGCATAGGCGAAGAGCAGGCCTTCCGACGCGATCCTGCCCAGCCACAGCGCTTTCTGTTCTTCTGATCCCCCGACGCTGATAGGGTCACTGCCAAGGAATGTAGCGAGCACCGCCGTCGCGACGCCGAGGTCGATTTCCGCCATCGTCTCGCAGACGCGGTACACGTCGAAAGCGCCGCCGCCCATTCCACCGTATTGCTCGGGAATAAAGAGAAGCTGAATGCCGAGCTCGGGGCCGCACATCCCGCGCACTACGTCGAGCGGGCATTCGTCCTTGGCATCGAATTCAAGCAGCTTTTCAGGAGGCAGGCGGTCGCGCACAAAATCTTTCAGCGAATTGAGAGTTAACTCAAGCGTTTCATGATCGACGGCGGACACGGCGGGAGCGGTTGCAGTGGACATCGGCAGAATTGCCTCCACGGAGTTCGTGCCAGGATCGGCGCGACGAAAAGAGCTGACGCGGCTGGCCCTTGGAAGTATCGAACCGGGGCGTACACAGGTCTGTGAAGCCGGTCACAGGCGCCCGTGCGGTCGCGTTGGAACACGTGTCGTTTTGGGATACGCCAGCTTGCGCCAAGCGGTTCATTCGAAAAGGAAAATCACGCGACGACGTGCCCTGCGTCACAGCGCGGCCCTCGCCGGTGTGAAAACCTCAAAACACCCGAAGCCCGCCACCGAGTCGTAAAACACTCGTTCTGAGAACCGGGGGATCCAATGAACCAGCCGAGCACGCCGTTTGACACGATTGAGAGTGCGCACGAGTTCTTTGAGCTGCTCTCCGCCACCATCGCCGACGCCAAGCAGGAAGTCACCAGCGACGTTAAGCGGGAGAGGACTGACGGTGACCGGCGCCGGTTGGAGGCGCTGCGGGTGGCCGTTTACAACCTCGAGCGCCTCGAGTATCACCTCACCCGGAGCAAGCGCATCCTCAATGACCTGCGCACGTTGCGGCGGCTTCTCCTGCAGGAACGCCTGCTTACGCCGTCCAAGAATGCTTTCCCGGTGCCCGCGAACGGCGGACGCGCGCACGCGGCAGATTGAAAACAGTCTTCGGTCGTCAGTCTTCAGTCGTCAGGCGCTCAGACTTCAATTTGCCCACGCGCCCCGCATCCTTTCGCCTGACGACCGATGACCGAGACTGAAGACCGAAGACCGAAGACTGACGACTGACGACTGACGACTGACGACTGCATCACCACCCCCTGTGCGTCCTGTCACTGTGAAACGTCCCCCATGTGGCCGAAACTATTTTGTTTGCACTAAAAAGGGGCGTTCATGGACACGAAGAAGCTCGGCATCAACACCAAGCTCATCCACGCGGGACATCATCCGGACCCCACCGGCGCGGTCAACGTTCCCATCTACCAGTCCTCCACCTTCGCATTTCGTAACGCCGACCATGGCGCCGCGCTCTTTGCCGGACAGGAAGACGGGTTCATCTACACGCGCCTGGGCAATCCGACCGTTCGCGCCCTCGAAGAGAACGTTGCCGAACTGGAGCATGGCTGCGGCGCCGTCGCCACCAGTTCGGGCATGGGCGCCGTCACGACGCTCTACATGGCAATGCTGGGTGCTGGCGCGCACGTCGTCGGCACCGCTTCAGTGTATGGGCCCAGCCGGGTGGTACTCGAAAAGGAGTTTTCGCGCTTCGGTGTCGAAGCCACCTTCGTCAACACCTCCGATGTCGCGGAAGTGCGCGCGGCGATGCGGCCCAACACCAAGCTGCTCTACATCGAGACTCCGGCGAATCCGACCATGCAGGTCACGGATATCGCCGCCATGGCCGCGATCGCGCGCGAGCACCCGTGCCTGCTCGCCGTCGACAACACCTTTGCCAGCCCGTATTTGCAGACTCCACTGACGCTCGGCGCTGATATCTCGCTGCACTCGGTCACTAAGTTCATCAACGGCCACGCCGACGTGGTCGGTGGGCTGCTGATCGCCAAAGATCCAGCGCTGTTGAAGCGCCTGCGCTCGATGATGGCCGCGATGGGCTGCAACATGGACCCGCACCAGGCATATCTCGTTCTTCGCGGCCTGAAGACTCTTGGTATCCGCGTGGAGCGCGCGCAGCAGAACGCGATGCGCATCGCCGCGTGGCTGGAGAAGCGGCCGGAGATCGAGTCGGTCCGCTACATCGGCCTGAAGTCCCATCCGCAACACGCCGTGGCCGCGCTCCAGATGCACGGCTTCGGCTCGATGATCAGCTTCGACCTGAAGGGCGGTCTAGATGCCGGGCGCCGGCTCATGGATCACGTCAAGGTCGCGACTCTGGCGGTTTCGCTCGGCGGCGTGGAAACCCTGATCGAGCACCCGGCTTCGATGACCCACGCCGGCATGTCCCCGGAGGCGCGCCGCGAAGCAGGATTCACCGACGGCCTGGTCCGCTATTCCGTCGGCATCGAGGACGTGCAGGACCTCATTGCCGATCTGGAACAGGCGCTCGAGGCTACGCACGCAGTTGCGCCGGTCGCCGAATTGGCGGGTGCGCAGCGCTAGATCCCGTGGGTGCCCCACACATGCCCGCCTTTGGCATGTGGGGGTTATAAGGAGGCGCCGATGAACTATCCCGCGTGGCAGCTCGGCTTTCCCGGTGGCCTGTTGATCGCGACGGTCGCCATCGTTCACGTCTTTGTCTCTCATTTCGCGGTCGGCGGCGGTGCCTACCTGGTTTTGACCGAGCAGCGTGCGTATGCGCGCAACGACGATGCCTTGCTCGCGTATGTCCGCCGCCACTCCAAGTTCTTCGCGCTGCTGACCGTCGTTTTCGGCGCGGTGACCGGCGTCGGCATCTGGTTCACCATCGGACTGGTGGCGCCGGAATCCACTTCGTCGCTCATCCACACGTTCGTCTGGGGCTGGGCGATCGAGTGGGTCTTCTTCTTCGTCGAGATCGCGGCGGCGCTGATCTATGCTTATCAATGGGACCGTCTCGACCGCCGCACGCACCTGATCATCGGCTGGATCTACTTCGCCGCGGCCTGGGCGAGCCTCGCGGTGATCAACGGGATCATCACTTACATGCTGACACCCGGCGGGTGGCTGACCACGCACAGTTTCTGGGCCGGCATCTTCAACCCGACCTACTTCCCGTCCTTGCTGATCCGCAGCGCGATGGCCATGGGACTCGCCGGAATGTTCGGCCTGGTGACAGCGCTTCGCGATCCTGAAGCCAAGCCGCGCCTGGTGCGCTGGGCGGGCGCGTGGCTGGTAGTCGGAGTGGGCCTGCTGCTGCCCTTCGGCTGGTGGTACGACCTGCGCCTGCCCGCATTTTCCCACGATTACCTCGCCGGGTTTATCCCCGCCGTGCAGACCGTTGCGCACGCGGGCATGTGGACCGCCGGCGCTGCCATCCTTCTCGCCGTGATCTTTGCCCTCGCCAAGCCTCGCTGGATGAATGCCGGTGTAGTCGCCCTGATCCTGGTCTGCGGACTGGCGACGATGGGCTCGGGCGAGTACGTTCGCGAGGTCAGCCGCAAGCCGTACTCCATCAACGGCTACATCTATGCCAACGACATGCGCGTGGCGGAGATCGAAACGATTACGGCGACCGGAGCCGCGAAGGTCACGCCGTGGGTCGCCGACGCCGCTTCCGATCCGGATCGCTACGGACGGCAGTTGTTCGCCGCCGAATGCGCCTCCTGCCATTCCGTGCACGGGTATCGTGCCATGGCCGTCAAAACCCGCGGCTGGGACGCAACCTTCGCGGCCAACATGCTCCAGCATCTGCCGCTGATTCGTGGCACCATGCCGCCCTTCGCGGGTAACGAGCAGGACCGCGTCGCGCTCGGGCGTTATCTCGCGTCCATTGCCGATGCGCCGGAAAAGGTCTCCGCCCCCGATCTCGGCCGCCATGTCTTCGAGCGCCGTTGCGCGTACTGCCACACCATCGGCGGCGCGCGCCGGCCCCTCCCGCTTGCCGGGATGGACGCCGACACCCTCGAGACGATGATTGGTAGCTTGCCCGATCTCACCAGCGACATGCCGCCGTTTACCGGAACTGACGCCGAACGCCACGCCCTCGCAGTTTTCCTGGCGCAGGCGGGGAAATAGGAGGAGCCATGCCGATACCGCACCTTGATCCCATGCCCGTCCCCGGACCGCTGTGGCTTATCCGCACCCTCCTGCTGCTGACCTTTGGTCTGCACCTCCTGTTCATGAACACGCTGCTGGGCGGAACAGTGGTGGCACTCATTGCGAATGCTCGTCGCGCGCGCTCGGCCCACGCCGCGCAGTTGGCGGCTGACCTTGGCCACCTGCTCCCCACGGTCTTCGCCTTCACCATCACGCTCGGCATCGCTCCGCTGCTGTTCCTGCAGGTTCTCTACGGACACCTGCTCTACGCCAGCTCAATCCTGATGGCCGTCCCCTGGCTCAGCATTATCGGGCTCGTTCTTTGCGCCTACTACGCCGTGTATTTCTTCTCGTTTCGCCGCGATAAAACACCGCGTGCCGCGGGCGTGGCGCTCGGGGCGGCGGTGGCCCTGCTCGCCGCGATCGGCTTTATCTACAGCAACAACTTCACGCTCATGCTGGCACCGGAACGCTGGCTGCAGATTTACGGCCAGGCGCCGAACGGGCTGAATCTCAACACCGCCGAGCCCACGCTCCTGCCACGCTACCTGCATTTCGTGCTGGCGGCGTTTGCCGTGACCGGGCTTTTCCTGCTCGTGCTGGGTGTGAGAAAGCGTGCCGATGCATATGGCCGCTGGCTCATCGAACAGGGCTCGATGATGTTCACTGCCGCAACGGTCGCCAATATCGCAGTGGGCTTCTGGTTTTTCGCTGCCATCCCGCGCGAGGTTCGGAGCACCTTCACCGGCGGAAACATTCTTGCCACCTCCGCGCTGATCCTTGGCTTGCTG
>JBOGLI010000077.1:0-3801 GCA_050746165.1 Terriglobales bacterium
GAGCCGGCGCGGTCCGGACCCTGTACAGCGTTGGGCCGTCAACCTCGCCGAAGTGCTCCGTGCGCGTGTCTCGAGCTACGCCGATGACACGGAACTGCTGTCCATCGCTGCCGGTGACCGTTTCTTCGATTGGGTCCTGATTCGGCCAGAACGTGTTCGCGAAGGACCGCGACACGACGACAGAGCTTGAATCCGAAGGCGTAACAGTGAAAGCACGGCCCAAAAGGATTGGAACGCCGAGCGTGCTGAAATAGTTTGCTGACACCATGCGCACATTGGCGGCTCGACCTTCAATCTCCCCCTGCGTCGGCAGTCGGAACTGCGAGCGCGCGCCGGGTGCACCCGGGTCGGCGCCCAGTGGCGAAGCGCTGCCATACGCGACCGCTTCGACGGCGGGAATAGCGGCGAACCGTTGTTGCAACTCGTCATAAAGCTGCTGAGAACCGGCGGCGTTGTAGCGGTCGGTCGGGAGTTGCACCGGGACCTGCAACACCTGCCGCGTGTCGAAGCCCGGGTCCGCGTTCAGGATCGTGAATTCGGCCCGAATGTAGATCGCCGATATCGACATCAGCACGATGCTGCAAAACACTTGCGTGATGACCAGCAGGTCGCGAACACTCCAGCGTCCTTGCCCGGTATTCCAGTTCTGTGCGCCGGCCTTGAGCGTATGCCAGACGTCTTGCCGGAGACAATCGACCGCAGGCGCCAGACCGGCCAGAAACGAAGCGAACAGCGTGATTCCGATCAGATATGCCGCAATGTGCCAATCGAGGCCGAACGCATAATGCGGCATGGAGGGAATCATCTTTTGAAAAGTCTTCGGGACCTGCACGGCAAGGCAGACCCCGGCCGCAGCGGCGCCCATCGCCAGGAGCAGGATCTCGGCGATGAGCTGGTTCACGACGCGTCGCCGGCTCGCTCCAACTGACAGACGGACGGCAATCTCGCGTCGTCTTACCGCGGCGCGCGAGAGCAGCAGAACCGCAACGTTGGCGCAGCTGACGAGCAGCAGGAGCGTGGGTCCCGAAATTACCGCCAGCATGATCCATAGCGCGCTGGGGCGCACATTGGGATCGTCGATGAGCGCGCCGCTGGTTACGAGAATATTGAGTTTGAGGTCCCGGCTGGGGAGTTCCACGCGACGAGCAAGGACCTTCAACTCCGAAGCGAGTTCAGCGCGGGTCATTCCTGGCCGAATTCTTCCCTCGAGCCATAACGAAGGAGCGAGGTCGGGCTGAGAGAAGTAGGACGTTGTGAGGCGCGCCTGCGCGCTCAACGGTACCCAGAGTCCGGGCCCTCGTAGCCGGCCGGAAAACTCGAGCGGAGTGATGCCGATCAGCGTGAACGGAATACGGTTTACCAGGATCGTTTTACCGAGTATCTGTGGGTCGCTGCCGAACCGCTCTCTCCATAATTCTTCGCTGACGATCGCCACGTTGGCGAGCGCGCCCTCGCCACATTCGTCGGCGCGGAACAAACGTCCGAACTTCGGAACGCCGAGTCCATAGACCGAGAAGAAGTTGCAGGAGACCTCCATGTCCAGGGTCCTGGCGGAATCGTCCCCTAGAACAACCCCGTCCGTACGCCATGCAGCAAGCTGCGCGAGTCCGCGTGATTCGCGTTGCAGCGTGCGATAAGCGGAAGGCGAGAATTGGCCGCCATACGAGGTAACCTGTTTGTTCTGTGTGTATTCGGCGTAAAGGCGCGCAAAGGTGGCGGGATCGTGGTCTGACCGAGGCCGCAGAAGCAGCCCATTGATCACCGCAAAAGCGCCGGCATCGAGGCCGATACCGATAGCAAGCGTCACCGCAACCGCCATAAACACCAGCGGCGACTTGCGCCACATGCGAAAGCCGTACTTCAGGTCACGCGAGAAATCATGAAGAAGAGGCACTGGATCGCTCACCCACCAGAGAGGACGCGAACGACAGCCCAGGATTAACATCCGCGACCTCCGATTGGCGAAGGCGAGCGGTATTTGGCGTTATGGGTTGTTGAAGCGCAGCATCTCGCCGGGCAATTCGACCGATTCGGGGTTGTTGGCGGGAACCTCCTCGCTCCAATTTACGAGCGTGCGATTGACGAGCCGGGTTTCGGCCGGGAGTGACTCCCAGCCGGCGCCGGTCTCCTGGCGAATCGGGACGGAGTAACCGCCGGCGTCCGCCTCGTGCTCGGCATCCTTCCATTCCAGTAGCGCGGCCTCGAGCGCGTCGCTGAGGGCCTCGTTGGGGAGCAGGCACAGGATCCAGTCGTGTCGGGCGTCGATCGCATAGGCGCCCGGCGTCACCCCTGGGACCCCGTCTTTCACCGTTGCTCCGTGTTTGCGGGCGATTTTGTCGGTATCGTCAGTGGAGCCGTGGTCGATGACGATCACCTCGTCGGCGGCGCGAACCGAATCGAGCGCGCGTCCGATCCGCTGTGCGTCATTGTGCGTGTGCAGGATGGCGGTGATTTTCGGCATTGGGCTGCCCTTTGGACGTGTCCGGCCCCGGATCGGTTGCGTGACGCGGTTTCCCCGGAATCCTCGGGTACCTTCGTTACCACCGTAACAATTATTTTTTAGTCCCTTCAGAGAGGCCGTTTCATCATAGAATTCAGCAAATCGGGGTAAGCGACACTTTGTTTAATAAACTGCCATTTCCGACCCGTGTGCCGATCCTTGCTGTCATTCTCAGCGTGCTGATCCTGGTCAGCGTTGTGCCCATGTATTTCTATGCCGGAAAGGTCATCGGCATCAACCGGGAACGCCTGCAGACGAACGAGAAATACCTGCAGAACACGATCACACGCTCCCTCGGCGAGGACATCGAGGTCCGGCAAACGAACCTGGAAACGATGCTGGCCAACCTTTCCTCGGCGATCCAGATTGCCAGCGGCGGCGATTTGAGCGGCCAGCACGTCAACGCCCCTGAACTGCGCGCCCTGCTGGAGAAGTTCGCATCGTCGTCGAACGATGTCGCCTACGCCACGCTGCTGAATACCGAGGCAAAGGGCATTTCCGCGGGCCGCATCAGCATCACCGACGATTTCTTCCGCAACGAGCTGCAGCGCGCCTTCACCGCCGCCAGCGACGGACGCGCTTACAGCAGCCCGGCTCTTTCCATCGAAGCGGGCCGCGAGCGCCATATCGTAGTGCTGTTTGCCACGCCGGTCATGGCCGGCGGACGCTTCACCGGAATGCTGGCCACCGCCATCGATCTCGGCTACCTGGCCGCGCGCCTGCGTGAAAGCGCCACCGCCGGGCTGGTGACCTACGTCGTCGACCGACAGGGCCGGCTCGTCGCCGCTTCCAATCCGAACTTCGTCACCGGGCAGGACATGACGCAGTTCGAAATCGTGAAGAATTTTGTCGAAAGCGGCAAGGCGCCGCTGGCCGCGACCATCGGCTTTAGCGCGCCCGATTCCAAAGGCAGGCCGGAGCTGATGCTGGGCACGTTCAACCCGGTCACCGCTCTCGGATGGGCGGTGGTCGCGCAAAAACCGCAGGCGGAAGCGTACCGCGCCGCCGGCGTGGACGCGATGCAATCAGCCGCGATGTGGCTGGCCATTTATGCCATCCTCGGCGCCATCCTCATCTCGGTGCTCGCTGCCAAACGCATTACCACGCCCATCGACGACCTCACTCATTTCAGCCGCTCCATCGCGCAGGGCGATTTCTCGAAGCGCGTGCAGGTCAAGAGCCGCACCGAGATCGGCGAACTGGCCGACACCTTCAACCACATGACCGACGACCTCGAACGGTTCGTGCTCGACCTGAAGCGGGCCGCCGAGGAAAACCGCGCGCTGTTCATGGGCTCGATC
>JBOGLI010000078.1:0-5406 GCA_050746165.1 Terriglobales bacterium
TCCTTGAGCTTTGTTCCTCGTTCCTTGACCCTTGTCCCTTGCCCCTGCCTCACACCTTCACTGACTGTCTCGTGCTGGCGATTGCGCCGCGCGCGGTACGCACGTCTTCGCTCAGCAACTGCAGAACCTGTAACCCAAGCATTGGGTTGGCGCGGACCGCTTCCACCAGCTTCTCGGCCGGTACGAACGCCAACTCGGTTGCCTGCATGGTGATCGCGGTCAGGCTGTAGGGCTTATTGCCCAGCACTCCGGGAAGGCCAATCACCGCGCCTGGATGCGCGATCCGCATCAGTACCTCGGAGCCCCCCGCCTTCACCGTCATCCGCACCGCGCCCCGGCGGACCAGGTACACTCCAACCGGCGCGTCGCCCTGCTGGAACAGAACCGCGTTTTTCGGCTGCGTGAGGGTCGATCCCAGCGTCTCCATGACGGACCGGACATCATCGGTGGGCAGGTTGGTTGCTTCGGTTGCGGGCATGTCTTTCTACTCCAGTGCATCGATACTGCCCGATGAAACTGGGGCTGCGCAGTGATTATTGTCACAATCGTGGGCGGTTTTGCTGGGTGATTTCACCCACCGCACGCTGTCGATGGCGTATCCCGGCGCTCAGTTGTCACACGGGCCGGGCATGCCGCAGGCGCCCCCGCCGCAGCATCCGCCCATCGATCTCGCCGGTGCGCTCGCCGAGCGCGGCGCCGAAGCGGAAAACACCGAGAACTTCTGTTCCAGTTGCTTGCTGTGGCAGGAAGGGCACTCCGGCTCCGCCGAACCCATCACCAGCTTTTCGAAGCTGGAGTGGCAGTCGTTGCAGACGTACTCAAAAATTGGCATGGCAAAGATCGCGATTTGGTAAGTTGGTAATTGCGTAATTTATATTGCTTTGGACTTTAAGCCTACTCAATTACTAAATTACCCGATCATTATAGTGCCCTCCGATCCCCATTCCTTCGTGCCGCGACGTTTTCTGCGCGGCGGTCATCTGCAGACCCTCGCCGGTCATTTCCTGCCGCGAACCTCCTCGTTACCGGCCGCGGAGCGCCGGCTATTTCAGGTGGATGAAGGCATCCAACTCGGGTGTCTCTGCCACTGGCAGCCCGAGCGCCACTCTGCGTTGACGGCCGTGCTCGTTCATGGCCTCGAGGGCTCCAGTTCTTCGCAATACATTGTCGGGACGGCCGGCAAAGCCTTCGCCGCGGGCATGAACGTGGTCCGCATGAACATCCGCGGCTGCGATGCGGAAACGCCCTGCGAGTCCCTTTACCATTCCGGGTTGTGCTCGGATCTCGGCGCAATTGTTCGCGAACTCATCGACCGCGATGGCCTGCCGCGCATCGCCCTGGCGGGGTACTCGATGGGCGGCAACATGGTCCTGAAGCTGGTGGGAGAATGGGGCAGCGATGCGCCGGAGCAGGTAAAGGCGGCGGTCGCGATCTCGCCCGGCATGGACCTCTCCGCCTCCGCCGATGCGCTCCATCGGCCCGAAAACCGCATTTACGAATACCGATTCCTGTGGTCTCTCTGGCGAAGCATGCGCCGTAAAGCCAAGCTTTACCCGCATCGGCACCGCACGCCCCCGCTGGCCTCGATGCGCTCCATGCGCGATTTTGACAATCTGGTTACCGCGCCCTTCTTTGGATTTCACGACGCCGCCGACTACTACGCCCGCGCCGCCGCCTCGTCATTCGTCGGACGCATCGCCATCCCTACCCTCGTCATTCACGCTCTCGACGACCCCTTCGTCCGCCTGCTTCCCTCGACCATCGCCGCTCTCGAAGCGAACCCAAAGATCACCCTGCGCCTGACCGAGCACGGCGGACATTGCGCTTTTCTAGCTGCAGATGATGCATACGACGGCCGCTGGGCCGAACTTCAGATCGTTCGCTTTTTCCTGGACCGCGCCTAGCCAGCACCATCTACGGATTTCCAAATCTCCATCCAAGAAACGGAATTTTCATATCCCTTTCGCGATATCTTCGCTCCGCGTCAGGTGCGGCCCTAGGCCGTGAGTTGCGATTTGTCCTAACTCTGCATCCTAGTATCCGGTGCCGCCGCTTCAATTGCTCTCCTCTCGTGGAAACCGGCCCGCCAATGCACGTTTGTTCTGCAGCCGGAGCGTGAAACGTGAAACGGACGTCCCCAGTACGCCCCCGAACACGAATCCTATTTGTCGATGATGAGCCGGGCATTCGCCTCACCCTCCCAGCGATTCTCGAACAGCACGGCTTCGATGTGACTTCCGTCGAGCGCGTTAGCGACGCTCTGCGCATCATCGGCACGCAGGAATTTGACGCGCTTATTTCTGATCTCAATATCGGCGAACCGGGCGACGGCTTCACTGTCGTCAGCGCCATGCGCCGCACGCAGCCGCGCTGCGTCAACTTCATACTGACCGGCTACCCGGCCTTTGAAACCGCGCTGCAGGCCATTCGCAGCCAGGTGGATGACTACCTCGTAAAGCCTGCCGATGTCCGCGAACTCGTGGATTTACTGGAGAACAAGCTGAGTGCTCCGAGGGCGACGCTTCGCATGGCTGCGCAGCCGCTCGGCGATTTCCTGGGACAGCACGTGGACAAGATCATGGGGCGCGCATTGGAAGCGATGAAAAACCATCCCCGGTTGGCAGCCCTCCGGCTCGCCGACAGCGAGCGCACCGACCATATTCCCGAGCTCCTCGATGAGATCATCCGCCAGTTACATTCCGCTCATCCTGACCATCCAAGCCG
The DNA here is from genome assembly GCA_050746165.1 of Terriglobales bacterium. GTDB lineage: Bacteria > Acidobacteriota > Terriglobia > Terriglobales > Acidobacteriaceae > DAISJI01. Next base: position 2,725 of record JBOGLI010000078.1, read on the forward strand.
CGAGGTGAGCCGCGCCGGCGCCATCCACGGCGACGTGCGCCGCCGCCAGGGCTATACCCAGGAAATGCTCGTGGACGATACCCGCATCCTCGATTCGTCCATCTTCGCCTGCGTGCAGGACCATTTCCTCCACATCGACTTGAGCAATCTCATCCCCGACCTGAGCCGCCTCAACGACGGCCTTGAAGCGCATTTACAGGCCTCGTTGACCTCGTTCCACGCCGAAAAAGTCGCCTGATCTGCATTTCCCATATTATTTTTTGGTTACTAAGGCGCAACTTCGGTTGTTCGATCCCGCTCCATGTCTCAGAATAGAAGCAGAGGGATCATGCGACCGATTTTCGTCCTCATTTCCGTGCTTTTATTCTGTGCCTTCTGCAATGCCGATGTCGTCCGCCTCACCAATGGCGATCGCATTACCGGCGAGGTTACTTCTCTGGGCTCCGGCGCGCTCGAGGTCAAGACCGACTATGCGGGCGTAATAAAGATCCAGTTGACGAAAGTGGCCGAGATCTCCGCCGACACGCCCTTGCACCTGAGCGCCGGGGAGAACGAGTTTGTCGTTCACGACGTGCGCGTGTGGGACGGCAAGTTGCAACTCGAACCGGCATCCGCCGCTCCCGTCTCGGTTCCCTCGGTGGCCGTCCGCGACCTATTGTCGGAAAAAGCCTACCGCGACCACGAGCGCCTGCTTCATGCGTCCATGTTCCAATTGTGGAGCGGCTCGGCGAACGCGGGCTTCAGCGCGGCCCGCGGCAATTCCGGGGCGACCACCTTCGACGTCGGCATGACGGCGGCACGCGTCACAGCGCGGGACAAATTCGAAGTTTTCTTCAATTCGCTCTTTGCCAGTAATTCCGCCAACAATGCCGGCGTCACCAGCGCCAACTCGGTGCGCAGCGGCATCAGTGATGCGATCAATCTCAGCCCCCGCCTTTTCACCTTCGCCTTCACCAACTTCGAAACCGACGCCCTGCAGAAACTCGACCTCCGCAACGTTTCCGGCGGCGGCATGGGCGTGGACGTTCTTCGCCAGCGCCATCTTTCGTGGGACGTGTTCTCCGGCGGCTCCCTCAACCAGGAGCTTTATTCCGAGCAAGCGCTCCGGAGATCGGGCGAAGCGCTGTTCGGCCAGGAGCTGACGAATGCCCCGATGACCGGCATGCTCATCTCCGAGCGCCTCACCGTCTTTCCAAACCTCACCAATCCCGGCGAATATCGCGTCGGTCTGCAGAGTACGGCGACTGTGAAACTCAACGCGTGGCTCGGTTGGCAAGTCTCGTTGAACGACACCTATGTGAGCAATCCGCCGCTGGGTTCCGCCGTCAACAACAACATGCTTATTTCGACCGGCCTTCGTTTCAACTTGGGGCAGGAGCACGCCTTCAGCCCGCGCTCGAAGCTCGCCGAACTGCTGCGTTAAAACCGGCACTTGGCTGATGGGTCATGGCGCATGGCCCACGGCGCAAGCCTGGAGCCTCACGCCTCCAGCCTCCCGCCTCATGCCTCAAGCCTCATGCCTCACGCCTGATTTCTTGCAAGCTCGCCGCGCTGAATCGTTCTCCTCCCAGCGGACAGTTCATTGCCCGCGCCAAGGAGAACCGAAATGTCTGCAAAACTCGCCGGGATTCTTCTGCTGCTCGCCGCCGTCGCCGCCCAGGCCGGCGAGGTGTCACGATACAAAGTGCTGGCGCCGATTTCGCACGGCAACCTCACCGTATTTCCCATCGTCGCGACGGCGACGCACGACACGTCCGCGTTCCTGACCCTCGATGAAGGCCTGCGCTCCGGCGAAGTGGTCGTCACCGAAGCAGGACGCCTGCCCATGTTGATTCGCGGGCCGCACACGTCTCCCTACCCGCGCGGCGGAGCGGAAGTCAACAAGCTCGTGCTGCTGAATAATTCCGACCGGCCGTTGTTGCTTCTCGCCGGCGAAATCGTAACCGGTGGCAAGCAGGACCGCGTCATTGGCAAGGACCGGATCGTGCCTGCGCACAGTGATCCGATCGATTTGAGCGTTTTCTGTGTCGAGCCGGGCCGCTGGGTCGGTGCCAGCGACGAGTTCAAAAGCATGGCCGTGCAGATGGCGCAGCCCAGCGTCCGCCGCGAGGCCATGGCCAGCAAGGACCAGCAGGCGGTTTGGAATTCTGTGCGCCAGAGTGCCTCCGAGACGGTCGAGGTGACGGCCGCCGCCGCATCGCCTTCGCCTGCTGGAAGCGCGGGTGGCGTCATCGGCCAACTGCACGGAACCACTTCCTACGCCAAGGTCATGGACAATCCGGCGGTGCAGCAGCAGGTGGACAAGATCGCCGAGCCGGTCACTCGCGACTACAAGTCGCTCATCGCCGAACTGCGCGCGCGCAATGCCGTCGGCGTCGTTGCCGCCGTTCATGGGCAGATCGTGTGGGCCGACATCTTCGCCAGCCCGGCGCTGCTGGAGAGCTACTGGCCGAAGCTGGTGCGCTCCTACGCGGCCGAGGCGATGGTCACGCGCACTGCCGCGGGCAAGGTGGACGAGTCAGCCGCGCAGTCCTTCGTCGACAACCTCGCCGGCCGAAGAGAAGTGTCAGAGACCGAACCCGGTATCTTTCGCCAGTCCGAGATCAGCGGCGACGGCTACCGCGTCTTCGAACTGATGTCGCTCCTGCCCAAAACCGGATTCGAATTACACATCGCGAAGAC
>JBOGLI010000079.1:0-4310 GCA_050746165.1 Terriglobales bacterium
CTTCAGGGGCGACATAACTCCTCCTCATTCGAGGAACGCCGCAACATCACCGCCGTATTTCTTGAAAATCGCACTCATCTCGTCGGCGAATGACCGTTTGCGATGATGCTCCTCCTGTCCCTGGATATATCGATACACAACATCGCGCTGCGACAAACTCACTGAAAAAGCCGCATACCCAATCTGCCACTCAAAACCTTCTTGATCGGGCCAATGCTCATGCACCCACTTCGACGCATTTGCCTTCACCGACCGCATGCATTCTGCGACCGGAACATCGGCCGGAAGACGTATGAGCATGTGCACATGGTCGGCGGTCCCGTTCACCAGCAGCGCTTTCCCGCCGATGTGCTTAACGATTCCGCCTAGATAGGCGAATACCTCTCCCCTGATCTCATCTGAAATCAGGGGCGCCCGCATCTTTGTCGAAAATATCGTGTGCGTTAGAAGGTCGGTAAATGAGTGCGCCATTATGTCGCCCTCCGGAGGGCTGGCAATCATAACGCGCATCGACCCACAGCTCACGCTGTGGGTCACCGTCGCGCGTATCCTCTGAGCCCCTTCAGGGGCGACATAATGCTCCACGTACGCGGCCTGTTGAACCAGATCACGCGATCTCACTGACCGCCGAAAATGCCTTTCGGCTTGTCACACTCATCCGTGTCCCACGTCACCGACAACTCCTTCCCAATCCCCTAAACTCATCTCGTGACGCTGAGGAAGTAGTGTCCTCACGCCGCCATTTCCCCCATGCCGGTTCGTCCGACACTCCGGCCGCATCTCCTCTCCCCCTCTAACTCCACATGCGCTGTTAACTTTTTAGATAAATTTTCCGCGAGTTTTGCCTGTGCAAATCTCCGGGTTACCCGGGCGTATTTTCGTGATTCCAAAGACTCGCAAAAGCGATTCGCAGTTACTACCTCGCGCGACTATAACCAACCGGTAATGGCGTCTTTGCCACAGCCCGAGTTTGGACCTTCGCCGCCCCCTCGCGCATCGTATGAGTCCTAAGGAGTAGCCATGCAGACGCGCAAACTCGGCAACAGCAACCTCGCAGTCTCGGCCATCGGCTTCGGCTGCATGGGCCTGAACTTCTCCTACGGCCGCGGCATCGAGAAGCGCGACGCCATCGCGCTCCTGCACGCCGCCGTCGAGCGCGGCGTCACCTTCTTCGACACCGCTGAAGCCTACGGCCCTTTCACCAACGAGGAACTCGTCGGCGAAGCGCTTGCTCCCCACCGCGACCGCGTGGTGATCGCCACCAAGTTCGGGTTTCGCGTCGGCCCGCCCGATCGACCCAAGGGCGTGAACAGCCGCCCGGAGCACATCCGCGAGGTAGCCGAGGCGTCGCTGAAGCGCCTCAAGCTGGACGCCCTCGACCTCCTCTACCAGCACCGCGTCGATCCCAACGTTCCCATCGAAGACGTCGCCGGGACGGTGAAAGAACTGATCGCGGAGGGCAAGGTGAAGCACTTCGGCATGTCGGAAGCGTCGGCGCAGACGATTCGGCGCGCGCACGCCGTGCAGCCGGTCGCGGCCGTGCAGAGCGAATACTCGCTCTGGTTCCGCGAGCCGGAAAAGGAAGTGCTGCCCACGCTCGAAGAGCTCGGCATCGGGTTCGTCCCCTACAGCCCGCTCGGCCGCGGCTTTCTCGCCGGCAAGATCGACGAGAACACGCAGTTCGACAAGAACGACTTCCGCAACAACCTGCCGCGCTTCACGCCGGAGGCACGCAAGGCCAACCAGTCGCTCATCGCCGTGATTACCGAGATCGGTAAGCGGAAGCAGGCCACGCCCGCGCAGGTCGCGCTCGCCTGGCTGCTGGCGCAGAAGCCCTGGATCGTCCCGATTCCAGGCACGACCAAGCTGCATCGTCTCGAGGAAAACATCGGCGCCGCCTCCGTCGAACTTTCGCCCGGCGATCTCCGCGAAATCGAGAGCACCGCGATGAAAATTCCCGTGCAGGGCGAGCGCTACCCTGAAGAGCTGCAGCGCATGACCGGACTATGACGCCTAACGCACCCGTTACAATGCTGGCGGCGGGCGGCTGACTCCATGTACCTCAAGGACGTGCTACGCGCGGCGGTGATGCGGCTGGAGGACCACCGGGTCGGCTCCCCGCGCATGAACGCCGAGGTGCTGCTGATGCACACCCTGGGCTGCGACCGCGCCTATCTGTACGCGCATCCCGAGCGCCAGCTCACCGAGGACGAACTCTCGCGTTACGACGAAGTCCTCAGCGAGCGCGCCCGCGGCGTCCCCGCGCAGTACATCACCGGGCACCAGGAGTTCTACGGCCTGGACTTCATCGTCACGCCAGCGGTGCTCATACCACGGCCCGAGACGGAGCACTTGGTGGAAGCCATCCTCGACCTGACAAACCATCTGCCGGTCGCGCCGAGGATCGTGGACGTCGGCACCGGCTCGGGCGCGATCGCCATTGCACTCGCCAACGACCTGCCCGACGCCTACATGCACGCTACCGATCTCTCCGCCGAAGCTCTGGAGATCGCGCGCATCAACGCCACTCGCCTGCAGGTGGACAAGGACATCGAGTTCCACCACACCGACCTGCTCGACGGCCTCCCCGACGAGACGTTCGACATCGTCGTCTCCAACCCGCCGTATGTCGGCGAGAGCGAGCACGACAAGGTGCAGCTCGAAGTGCGCAAGTTCGAGCCGCACATGGCCGTCTTCGGCGGACCCGAAGGCATGGACATCTATCGCCGCCTCATTCCGCAGGCATGGCGCGTGCTGAAGCCCGGACGCTGGCTGGCAATGGAGATCGGCTACTCGCAGGAAGCCGCCGTGCGAGAACTGCTGTCAGGATGGGAGGAAGTCAGCTCGATCCCGGATCTGCAAGGGATACCGAGAGTGGTGATGGGGAAGAAAACAAGTGATCAGTAATCAGTGGTCAGTGATCAGCATTCCAACCCTACGCATTGCTGACCACTGATCACTGACGACTGACCACTCGCATCACTTCCCCTGCGCTGTGGTCTTGAGGATCGATTCGGCGTAGTAGTTCTCGACCTTGGCGTCGTCGTGCATGACGTCGAAGTACGCGGCCTTGAGCAACTGCTCGCGGCGGTCGCGTAACTGGTCGCGGATGAACTGCTGCACGCGCGGGTCTTTCAGGTCGCGCTGTCCCGCCGGCTCCTTGGCGACCAGCTTCACGATGCGGAAGCCGACCAGCTTCTTCGAGTTCGGATCGACAACGGTGATGATCCCGCTGTATTGGCCCGGCTTGAGCTTGCTGACGGCGTCGCGGGTTGCCGGGTCGGTCTGCGCCAGCGACGACTGCGGCATCAGGCCGAGGTCGCCGCCGTTGGCCGCCGACTCGGGGTCCTCGGAGTAGTTCATGGCAAGGGTAGCGAAGTCGTCGCCGCTATCCAGGCGGTTGAGCAGCATCTGGATCTTCTTGCGGGCCTGGTCCTCGTTCTGCGCCTTGTCGTTCTTCTGGTTGCGCACCTGCGGATTGGGCGAGGTGGTCACCATGATGTGCGCCAGGTGGAACTGCGGCTCGATCAGGTTGAACTCCGCCTTGTGCGCGTTGTAGTAGTCGGTGATGTCGCCGTCGGTGATGTTGATCTTGGAGGTGATCTCCTTGTTCATCACCTTATCGACGGTGATGGAGCGGCGCAGGTCGCGCTTGAAGTCATCGAGCGTGATCTTGCGGTCCTTGAGACGCTTGTCGAACTCCTCCTGCGTGTAGGGGGCCTTGATCTCGTTCAGCTTCTGCTCGACTTCCTCGTTGGTGGCGAGCAGGCCGAGTTTCTCGGCGCGCTGCATGAGCATCTCGTTGTCGATCAGCTCCTTCAGGATGCTGAGCCGCAGGCTGGTCGCCTGTTCTTCGGTGGGCTGTTGCGGCGCTCCGGCAACCTGGTTGTCGTAGTACTTGTCGACTTCCGATTTCAGGATCTTGTGGCCGTTGACCTTGGCCATGACGTCGGGCGAGGCGCTCGAGGTCGAGCACGCCGAGGCCAACAGCAGTGCGGCGACGGCGAGTACGGCCGCGGCAATCTGTGGCACGAAACGATTACGATTCAAAATAGTCCCTCCGGACACGCTGAGCGCGTCGGGCATAAGAATCTTACTTGTTGGCCGCCGAAGCGGTCGTGGTGGCGCCGGGGTTCTGGCCCGCGTCCTTGAGCGCGCGATCGATGACCACATGCAGGTCGGCGAGGGGCACGGCGCCGTCCACCTTCTCTCCGTTGATAAACAGGACCGGCGTCGCGGTCACGCCAAGGCTGTCGCCTTCCTGCACCGACGATTTTATGGCGGAATCATTCTGCGCCTTGATGCAGGCC
>JBOGLI010000080.1:0-2390 GCA_050746165.1 Terriglobales bacterium
GCGCGAAAGTGGACGGCAGGGCGGACCTGTTCTCGCTGGGCGTGACCATGTACGAGTTGCTGACGGGCGAGAAGCCTTTCACCGGCGAAACAGTAGCGACGCTGATGTTCAAGATCGCGAATGCCGAACATCCGCGGATCGAGACGGCACGGGCGGACCTGCCGCCGGGAATCGCTGCGATCATCGACAAGGCTTTGGCCAAGAACCCGGACCAGCGGTACCAGCGCGGCAACGAGATGGCGAAGGAGATCCGGTCGATTATTGCGAAGGGGATGGGAGCGGGGGCGTAAAGCAGTTGCCGATTGTCAGTTGCTGGTTGTCGGTTCGTCGAGACTCAAACTAGCGACTTACAAGGTGGCAATCATGGCTGGAAACTAGCAACTGGAAACGAGCAACTAGCAACTTCTATGGCACTGACCGTCGAAATCGCGGGAAGATCCGATGTTGGGTGTGTGCGCACCAACAACGAAGACAACTTCGGGTACGACTCGAGGCACGGAATCTACGTCGTGTGCGACGGCATTGGCGGGCAGGCGGCCGGCGAAGTCGCGAGCAAGATGGGCGTGGACACGGTGCTGACGTATTTCCGCGAAGCCGCCAAAACCAAGATGTTCCCGCAGATCGGCGAGAAGGTCGAAGGGATCAGCGCACGGGCGAATGCACTGGGCAGCGCGATCCGGCTGGCCAACGAGGCGATCCACGAGGCGGCGAAGAAGCACGCGGCACATTCGGGGATGGGATCGACGATCGTGGCGACGCTGGTGGAGGGGAACTTCATCTCCATCGGGCACGCCGGCGATAGCCGCATCTACATGGTGCGGAACGGGGCGCTGCAGCAGTTGACGCGCGACCACTCGCTGGTGATGGAGCAGGTGCGGCGCGGGCTGATCACTCTGGAAGAAGCGCAGGCGTCGGAGATGCAGAACATCATCATCCGGGCGCTGGGGCCGGAAGATAAAGTGGTGCCCGACCTGGATGACATGATGGCGATGCCGGGCGACGTGTACCTGCTATGCTCCGACGGATTGATCCGGCACGTACCCGATGACAATATCCTCGAGATCATCCGGGGGACAGTGACCTTGCAGTTGATGGCCGACCGTCTGGTGGACGCGGCCAAAGAGGGCGGCGGAAGCGATAACGTGACGGTGCTGTTGTTACGGTTCGTGGAACTGCCCTGGTGGAAAAGAATTCTCCGCATGCTGTTTGGTGGAGGGAGTCCGAAATGGCAAAACTCTATTTAAAGTTCGAGCAAGCAGTACTCAAGGAATTCGCGTTGGCGCAGGGCGTAGTCACGATTGGGCGCCTACCCGACAACCTTATCCAGGTGGACAACCTGGCCGTCTCCGGCCATCACGCCAAGATTTACTGGGAGTCGGACCATTACGTGCTGGAAGACAACAACAGCTTGAACGGCACGTTCGTGAACAACCGGCGGGTCAGCAAGGTCACGCTGAAGGACGGCGACGAAGTGATGATCGGGAAACACATGCTCGCCTTCAAGGATGAGTGGCACGAGGAAAGCACGGCGGCCAAGACGCAGCAACTCCAGGTGGAGAAGACGCAGCCGATGGTGCCGACGCTGGATTCAACGGTAGTGCTCGACACGCGCAAGGCAAAAGAGATGATGGCCCGCACGGCGTCCGACGCGGCGGCCAAAGCCTCGACCGCCGGAACGACCGGCGCCGCTGCCGCTCCCGCCAAGGAGCGCACGGGGATGCTGACGATCATGTCGGGCAAAACCGACCAGAGCCAGTACACCCTGACCGGCAAACTGAGCGTGATCGGCAAGTCGGATATGGCATCGATCAAGCTGAAGGGGTGGTTCGCACCGAAGGTCGCCGGCGTCATCAACCGCCGCGATGGCAAGTATTTCGTGGCCGCGTCGGAGAAAGACCAGAAGGTGAAGGTGAACGCCGCGCAGATCGCGGGCCAGCATGAACTCGCGGACGGCGACATGATCGAAGTCGGCGGGATCAAGGCGACGTTCTCCTACGCCGACTAGCACGAACCGGACAAACTCTCCGAGGGGCGCAGAAGGATGCGCCCCTTTTTGCATGAGTATGTCAGTATCTCGGTAACTCAGTATCTCAGTTGCGCGATTCGCTAGCTTTCGAACCGAGCGTACGCGCACATCCACCCCCGCCTTGGCTCACTCCCCTCTGCTACACTCGTGGGTTTTCATAGGGACGATTGGAGCAATCGTATGGACATCAAGACAGTCGGGGTGATTGGCGCGGGGACGATGGGGAACGGGATTGCGCACGTGTTCGCGAAATCGGGGTTCCGCGTGCTGTTGCGCGATGTGGACCAGAAGCTTGTCGATCGCGGCATGCAAACGATTTCCAAGAACCTGGAACGCGAGGCGAGCAAGGGAAAGATCACGGCGG
>JBOGLI010000081.1:0-2024 GCA_050746165.1 Terriglobales bacterium
GCTTCGCCGAGCCAGAATGGAATCGTCGGCGGCGCGCCTTTCGCGTCTTCCACCAGCACGCGACCGGACTTCGATTCGACGCGCTGAATTCGCCACGAGGTATTGCCGAGCAAGAAGATGTCGCCGGCGAGGGATTCAACGGCGAAGTCCTCATCGACGGTCCCGACGACCGTGCCTTCGGGCGATTGCACAACGGAGTAGAGCGCGGTCTCGGGAATGGCCCCACCGCTGGTGATGGCGGTGATGCGGGCGCCGCGGCGAGGGCGGAGCTGGTTGTGCACGCCGTCGCGGTGAAGATAGGCGCCATAGCGGCCGCGGCGGGCGGAGATGCCCTCCGAGAGCATGGTAACGACGGCGTTAAAGTCGTCGCGAGAGAGATCGCGGTACGGGTAGGCGCGGCGGGCGAGGGCGAAGAGAGCATCTTCGTCAACAGCGCCGATTTCTGATGTCTGATTTCCGATTTCTGATTGCGAAGTCGCCGGCGCACCTGAAGCGGCGCACACTTCGGCGACAAGCTGCTGGGCGAGGATGTCGAGCGGCGCCTCGGGAACGAGAATGCGGTCGAGATCGTCTTCGGAAATGGCGCGTGCCAGGGAGGCCAGTTCGACCAAATCGTCGCGCGTGGTGGCAAACAGACGGCCCTTGGGAATGGCGCCACGCCAGTGGCCAGCGCGCCCGATGCGTTGCAGGGCGACAGCGATCGAACGCGGCGAACCGATCTGGATCACGAGATCAATGTGGCCAATGTCGATGCCCAACTGCAGCGAAGCGGTGGCTACCAGCGCGCGCAGTTCGCCCTTCTTGAGGCGGTTCTCGGCGTCGAGGCGGAGCTTGCGGGCGAGTGACCCATGATGCGCGGCGACAGCGTTCTCGCCCAGGCGTTCGCCCAGGTGCAGGGCGACGCGCTCCGACATGCGCCGGGTGTTGACGAAGATCAGCGTGGAATGGTGTTGCTCGACCAGTTCGACGATGCGGTCGTACATCTCGTCCCACATCTCGTTGGTACAGATGGGCCCGAGGGCGGAGCGCGGAGTTTCAATCTTCAGGTCGAGGGCGCGGCGGTGGCCGACGTCAACGATTTCCGATTTCTGATATCCGATTTCTGATTGGCTGCCGCAGAGAAAAGCGGCGATTTGTTCGATCGGCTTTTGCGTGGCGGAGAGACCGATGCGGACCGGTTTCGGGCGGCCGCTGGAAGCAATCAGCGCATCCAGCCGCTCTAACGAGAGCGTTAGATGGGCGCCGCGCTTGTCGCCGGCGACGGCATGGATCTCGTCGACGATGACCGTGTCCACGGTGCGCAGGATTTCGCGGCTTGCCCCCGCGGTGAGCAGAATGTACAGCGATTCCGGCGTGGTGACCAGGATGTGCGGCGGGCGCTTGAGCATGGCGCGGCGTTCGCGGGCCAGCGTGTCGCCGGTGCGGACCGCGGTGCGGATCTCCGGCATGAGCAGGCCGCGCTCGGCCGCCAGTTGCAAGATTTCGCCGAGCGGCGCCTCGAGGTTCTTTTGAATATCGTTGCCGAGTGCCTTCAAGGGCGAGACGTATAGGACCTCGGTGCAGTCGCGCAGGTCGCCGGCAAGAGCCTGTCGAACGAGACGGTCGATGCAGGCGAGAAATGCGGCGAGCGTCTTGCCGGATCCGGTAGGCGCGGCGATCAGCGTCGGACGGCGCGCGAGAATCTGCGGCCAGCCCTGCTGCTGCGGTTCGGTCGGGCTGCCGAACTTCGCCAGGAACCAGTCGCGAACGACCGGATGCGCCCAATTGAGTGAATCACCGCCCCACATGGTTTTGCTATTGTACAGCTTCGCTTTAGTTTCGCCCAAGCAGTAATGAGTAATAAGTAATGAGTAATAAGCAGGACCAACCGCATCTCGGCCTTTGCTACTCATTACTCATTACTTATTAGAGCGTGTTGCAAAAATGGTTTCGGCCTCACATCAGGTACTTACGAAGGAGGCGGTAAACGGTTGAGCTTCTGTCATGAAGAACCGGCAGAAGCTGTTAAGGAACGAGCAGTGGGA
>JBOGLI010000082.1:0-2086 GCA_050746165.1 Terriglobales bacterium
GGCGTGTCGTCCACATTCGACGGGCGGTGGAGGGTAACGAGGACGAACGCGGCGGGTGCGTCAGCGGGGACCATGGCCTTGGCTTTGGGGAGCATGGCCAGCAGAGTGTCGATCATGACGTTGCCGACCATGTGCACCTTATCTGGTGCAATACCCTCGCGGGCGAGGTTGCGATCGCCGTCGGACGAAGGAGTAAAGAGGAGATCGGAAAGCTGGTCAGTGACGAGACGATTGATCTCCTCCGGCATGGTGCGGTCGAAGGAGCGCAGACCGGCTTCGACATGTCCGACTTTTACTAATAACTTGGAACAGACCAGGGCAGCGGCCGCGGTGGAATTCACGTCTCCGTAAACCAGGACGAAGTCGGGCCGCTGGTCGAGGATGACCGGCTCAAAGCGTCGCATGATCTCGGCGGTTTGCTGGGCGTGCGTGCCGGAGCCAACTTCAAGGTTGATGTCGGGCGCGGGAATGCCCAACTCCTGAAAGAAGACGTCGGACATATTGAAGTCATAGTGCTGGCCGGTATGAACCACCGTCTGACGCACCTGTGGGTGGCCATCCCGAACGGCGCGGACGACCGGCGCAATCTTCATGAAGTTGGGACGAGCCCCTACAACGTGGAGAACATGCATGGAAGAAGAGGAATTCTAGCACTTCTCCCGAAGCATTAAGATGGTCCGGGATTTTGCCAGTGCGCGGGCCGTCGGCGGTCGAGGGCGCGGGGCTGAGGCGCCCCGCGGATCCCAACGCGAATTTCAGGAAATCTGTGAAGCTGGCCGAAGCCAGGCGCGACTTACGCAAATCTAGCGGCGGAACAGCGAAGAACAGCGGAACGCGCAGGAGCAACTACGCGGACTCCAAGTTCCTATGACCGACGCATACTTCTGCGGGCCGGAGTTATGCCTTTCGCGAGCGGCCAGCCAGCAATGCCAAACCCGAAGCCAGCAGAACAAGCGAGGCCGGCTCGGGTACTCGGACCGGAGTGTTGGTTTTCGGCTTTGCCGCCGGAGCTGCCATCAGCACCGTTGCCGAGAGGATAACCAGGACCGCGAGTTGAATAATCCTGTTCATAGGAACTTGCTCCTTACCGTCGTACGCTACTACGTAATCACACCTAGTGCCAATCTGGTGCAGCTTAATTTCAATGACTTGCGTGATGTCCTCAGACGGTATAGTGCAAAATCTTGCATATTATGGAGAGGTGTTGGGTAAGTGTGTCAATCAGCAACTGCGTGAGGAAGACCCTGTTGTGCTCCCTGACATCTTTCGTGTTACCCTTCGGAACAATCGATCCGCAGAGGTTTTCAGAATGAAATCCAGTGTAATTTGTCGTCAATTGGCGCGGGCGTTAGCTTGCGTATGCGTGTGCATCGGATTGGTTTTTCCGGCCATCGCGCAAGAGGCGGCAACGAGTTCGGCACCTACGCAGACGACGGCCTCCCCAGCGACCGAAACGAAAAGTGCGGCCGACACACAGCACGCGATCATGATCGGGAGCGGTGACTTGCTGGAGGTCAGCATTTTCGGCGTCCCGGATCTCACCCGGACAGTGCGCGTGAGCGACAGCGGTACGGTGTACTTGCCGTTCATCGACGCCGTGAAAGTGGCTGGGATGACTACCGAACAGGCGCAGGGCTTGATCGCCAAGACGTACCAGGAGGGCAAGTTCCTGCGTGATCCGCAGGTCTCGGTGCTAATCAAAGAGTATGCGACGCAGGGAATTGCGGTGATGGGCGAAGTCGGCAAGCCGGGCATTTACCCGTTGCTGGGCGAAGTTCGGCTGTTTGACGCGATCTCGGCCGCCGGCGGAACGACGCCGAAGGCGGGTCCGAAGGTCACGATTCTGCACCGCGGTCACACCAACGAGCCGCAGGTGATTACGATCGGGGCGAGCGGCGAGGGCGCGTCGCAAAGTAACGTCGCACTCCAGCCCGGCGATACGGTGATCGTAAGCAAGGCGGGAATTGTGTACGTGATGGGTGACGTGATAAAGCCAGGCGGCTTTGTCATGGAAAATGCCGACAGCCTGACCGCAATGCAAGCGGTTGCGCTCGCGCAAGGCACGACCAAAACAGCGGCCCTGAGC
>JBOGLI010000083.1:0-1360 GCA_050746165.1 Terriglobales bacterium
ACCTGGTGCAGGAGACCTACACGCGCGCGCTGAAAGGATTCGGCTCCTTCCGGCCGGGGACGAACTTTGCGGCCTGGATGTTCCGCATCCTGCGCAATACGTTCCTGGCGTCGCGGGTTCGTTCGAGCGCGCCGCACGCATCGATCGAAGAAGAAGGAGAGGCGGCACTGTTGCCAACGGCGGCCGAGACGCCGGAATCAATCCTCATCACCGCGAGCACACGGCAGCAGATCCAGGCGGCGCTGGAAAAGCTGCCCGCCGCCCATCGCGAGATCATTCTGCTGTGCGACGTGGAAGAAATGAGGTACCGGGAGATCGCTGAACTTCTGGACGTGCCCGTAGGGACGGTGATGTCGCGCCTGTCGCGGGCGCGGCGAGCACTACGCGGATTCTTGGCCGAAGAGCGGCTCAGGGTGGGACGATGAACTGCGCAACCTGGCAGGACAAGATCGATGCCTTCGTGGACTCGGAGTTGCACGCCGACGAGGCAATCGCGTTCGAGGAGCACTTGCGGGCGTGTCCGGCGTGCTCGCAGGAGACGCTCGCGCGCCAGCGGCTTAAAGCAGAGACCAGGCTCGCCGGACGCCGATTTGTTCCAAACCCGGAGTTTGAACTCCGAATGCACCAGCGGTTGGGGCCGAAGCGTAATCGCCTGCTCGCCTGGACACCAATCATTGCGACCGCGGCGGCTGTTTTCGTGCTGGCCACGTTCCTGGGACTTAGTTGGCGGCAACACGCGCGGGGAAAGGCCGCTGTCGCGCAATTGGTGGACCAGCACGTCACCACGCTGGCGAGCGATCATCCGGTCGATGTACTGTCCACCGATTCGCACACGGTGAAGCCGTGGTTCGGCGGAAAGGTGCCGTTCAGCGTCGATCTTCCCAACCTGGCTGGAACGCAGTTTGAGCTGATCGGCGGCCGCGTGGTGTACATGCAGCAGGCGCCGGCAGCGCAGATCATCTTTGCCATCCGCAAACACCGCATCTCGGTGTTCATGTTCCGCGATAGCGCGGCGTTTACCGCCAACGACTCGGCGCCCGTCCGGCGCGCTGGATTTAATACGCAGACCTGGGTAGAAGACGGCATCCGCTACTTCGCCATCAGCGACGTGGATTCGCAAGACATTCGGCAGTTATGCGAACTGCTGAAGAAGGCGAGCTGAGTCGAACTGTCGTTTCACCAAAATGGAAGGGGTCGGCAGAGCGAAACAAAAAGTCCCTCGACTCCGGTGGCCAAAACCCGGCCGCCTGCGCTCGGGATGACAAAACTTCAATATGGGAGTGCCCGGCGGGACGCCGGTGCTACGGCCGATTTCTGAGTCGCCCCGGCTGAGGGCAGCCGGGGCCACACGGGCTAGTCG
>JBOGLI010000084.1:0-2943 GCA_050746165.1 Terriglobales bacterium
GCACCGCCAGCAGGCGGCCGCCCGGGGCGAGGCTGCGCACCAAGGGAGCCAGTACCCGGCGCACCTTGAACTCCGCGCCCATGCGCGCGCGCCAGGGCTGGCTGGCGAGCACGAGGTCGTAACCCTCGAGAGTGCGGCCAGGCTTGGGGATCACGCTATCGAGCAGGAACCCATGGTCCCGGCGATATACCACCAATACCGAGGGTCTGACGTACATCGGATTGCCGGTCTTGGGGCTGGGCGCGGTCTGCCATCCGTAATCCAGCTTCGGTCCCAGTTCGGCAATCTGTTCCGCATAGTCGTGGGCGCAATTGCCGTCGAGGCGGACCTCCTCCCAGCTCAGCTATGCGGCCACGCGCGCATCGCGCGGCATTAGCCGGTGCGCCTCCGCGTACATCATGTTGGTTATGATCAGAACGGTCGCCGGATGCTCCTGGAATCGATCCGGCATTTTCTCCAAACCGAGCCGCACGTCCTCGAGGCTGATCTCTTTGGCCACTACATACAGCGGCAGTGTCGGGAAGCGGTGATGCGTCCCTCGCATCAGATGAGCCAGCACGCTGCCGTCCCCCATGCCGGCATCGAAGATGCGCAGTGCCGGCGGAACTGGCAGCAGGTGAGTCAACTCCTGGACGGCCCGACGGGCAATCACGGGTTTTTCATTGGTCGTGTTGACGAATGCCAGGTACTTCTGGCGGTTGTCGTAGAACCGAAACGGCAGCGATATCTGCACTGAACGGTCGTTCATCGCGAGATTGGATTCCATCGCGTCGCATCCCCCTAAGCTTGCATACCGCCCCGCGCGGCTCGCGCAACACCGATCAGAACACAGCGGCTGACCCTGTGCAATTCAACGGTTTACGGGCGTACCCGCCGCTCTAAGTGCCGGATTTGCCATTAATTTAACAAAACCGCAGCTACGTCGAAAGACGTAGGCGTTGACCGCAAGGCGTAGGTCTCTGATCGAATCATCTTCTTTGGTGGACGACCGATTTTGGTGATTGCTGATTGATGGATCCTGACTAGCATGCCAGTGCGGCTTTGGGTGATTTATCAAGCCGCGCTTTACGCCGGGGCTCCTTGCCGGTACCCCGGTCCGTTCCAGCATGTTACGAGGAGTCCCCCATGAGAAAGGTACTTTTGCCTCTTGCCGGTGTCGCGCTGCTTGCCGGTTTTGGCGCTGTCGGAGCCGCCGAACCCACTACCGCGACCGGACCCACAGCATTGGATGCGAAGTCCATGGACAGCATTACGGCCGGCTGGCGCGACGATCAAGGCGACCGCACCTATCAATCGCAGTCCAGCTTCCTGTCGCCGCAAGTCAACGTCGCTGCGTTGAACAACATCAATGTCGTTTCCCTGTTCTCCAATCAGATTTCGTCGGTCGCGCAGGCGAACTCCAACGGGAATTCCAACAGCCGTTGAGCTCGGTGGCGATTTAGGGTCCGGGGCTCGCGGATGGCGCCGCAACACGCGCCCCGGGATTGAAGAACTGGTGTAGCGCCGCACCGGTTCCTTTTTTCCACGGCGAGCTCAATGCTATGAGCAAGACGCGTTACTGACCATGTCCGCCCAGCCGCGTTCGTCTATTCGGCGCCAATCATTGCGCAGCGGCGCAAGCGCTCCCAGGGGCGGCGTTCCCAGGGGCGGCGTTGTCGCCAAATGGGGCGCGCTATTGATTGCGGCCCTGGGGCTGATGCCGTGCAGCGTGATCGCGTCCGACGACTCTATCCGCTCACTTCTCGAGTCGCGGCACGAGCGGGTCGTCATTCAGCACTGGGACATAAGCTGCGGCGCTGCAGCCCTGGCGACCATTCTGCGCTACGAGTACGACCAAGCGATCTCGGAGCGTGAAATAGCTCTCGAGATCATGCAGCGCCAAGAGTATCTGGCAAACCCAGCGCTGGTGCGCGCTCGAGAGGGATTCTCGTTACTCGACCTGCAGCGAGTCGCCGAGCGCCATCATTACAAGGGTGTCGGGCTGGGGCATCTGTCACTGAACGATCTGGTCGCGCGCGCGCCGATCATAGTATCGGTGAAGTTCCGCGGCTTTAACCACTTCGTCGTTTTTCGCGGAATTTACCGCGGTCAGGTCGTATTGGCGGACCCGGCGTGGGGTAACCGCACAATGGCCACCGGCGCCTTCGAACGTGCGTGGCTGAAGTATCCCAAGATTGGCCGCACCGGATTCAGGGTCTTACCGGGGGACGGCAGTGAGCCGCGGAACCGGCTTGCGCCGACTGCCAAGGATATCCTTCTGGCATACGTTGGTCCCGACGACGACGACGCCACCAATCAAGCCGGTGAGAATTCCCAGGACACGGGACCTGTCCTGCTGGCCGGCCCTGCTCTTGACCTTCCGGCGAGTGGCGTCAATCCGCCCGATCAACCACGTCTGCCTCTGCCACCTGAGGTCACTCGACCGCCGCCTGAGAACGTCGCTGTCGCAGCGAACAGCGGGAGTCTGCCCGGGTCTTCACCGCCTCTAGCATCGGATCCGGAAGGCGCCCAGAGTCCGAGCCGCGCCGGCGGGACAGTAGCGACCACGCCGCAGCAAGGGGCGGGAGCCGCTACACAGACGCTCGACAACGTCAGCCAGGCGACCGGAGGTGCCACGCAGGCGATGGCGAGCACGGTGCAGCAGGCCGTGGGTGCCATCACACCGGCGGCGGGTGCCGTCACACAAGCAGCAGGTGCCGCCCTACAGACGGTCGACAACGTCACCCCGGCGGCGGGGGAGGCGGCGAAGGCGGTGGCGAGCACGGTGCAGCAGGCCGTGGGTGCCATCACACCGGCGGCGGGTGCCGTCACACAAACGTAAGCGTCTGCTTGTGGCCGCATGGTCAGGGGGCCGAGAGCGGACAGATGATGCGCGCTCATCGTTAGACGGGTGCTTACTACGTGCCCGCTTAGGAACTAGATGGGCGCTTCCTCGGAGGTGGT
>JBOGLI010000085.1:0-2366 GCA_050746165.1 Terriglobales bacterium
CCGACAATCTCTCCGATGATGTGTTGCTCCTCGACTCCTCCGATGGCAAGGTTCTCAAGCGTTTCGACCTCAGCCAGGGTGACTGGGTGCCGTCGCAGTATCCGTACCAGGTGGTGGCGAGCAAGGATGGAAGCCGCGCCTGGGTTTCGCTGTGGAACTATTCACAAGTCGCAGAACTCAACATCGCCAGTGGAAGGATTAGTCGGCGCTTGTCGCTCCATGCGCCGCAGTGGCCCGGTTCGCGCGGATCCCATCCATCCGCGCTTCTTCTAAGCCACGACGGCAAGACGCTGTACGTCGCCCTCGCTAACACCGACGAAGTTGCGTCCGTGAGCACTGATACCGGCGCTGCTACCTATTTCAATACTCGCTTGCCCGGGCAGAACAACTTCGGTTCCGTACCCATCGCTCTCGCTCAATCTACCGACGGAAAGCGGATATTTGTCGCCAACGCCAGCAGCGACTCGGTCGCCGTGCTGAGCCCAGGTTCGTCGCCGAAACAGGAATCCCTCGGCTCGCTCACTCGCGCGGAGATTCCGGTCATGTGCGACCCCGGGCCTTGCCCACCTTCGATTGCCGAGGGATTGCATGCCGCCGAGCGCGCGCCCCTCGGTCACATCCCTACCGAGTGGTATCCCACCGCGCTCGCCGTCCACGGCAACGATCTTTTCATCGTCTCCGGAAAAGCCCAGGGCACCGGCCCCAACAACGACGACATCCATCACTACGACAACCGCAACTTCCCCTACATCATGTGGAAGCTGCACGGATCGGTCGCGAAGCTCGACATCCCTGAGACGCTGAAGCGGCTTCCCGCGCTCACCAAACAGGCTCTGAACGACAACCTGATGAACGGCCGCTCCGACGCGATCCCTTTCAAGACGGGTGGCAATCCCATTAAGCACGTCCTCTACATCATCCGCGAGAACCGCACCTACGATCAGATCCTCGGCGACATGCCCGTTGGGAACAACGACCCGTCGCTGGTGATGTACGGCAAGGACGTCACGCCGAATGCGCACGCGCTGGCGGCGCAGTTCGGCCTGCTTGATAATTTCTATGACTCGGGTGAGGTGTCGGGCGACGGGCACGTCTGGTCGAACGCCGCCATCACCAGTGACTACACCGAGCAGACGATTCAACTCTCCTATCGCGGCAAGGAGCGCACCTACGATTACGAGGGCACGGTCGCGGGCGAGCGTCCGCTGGACCAGGACATTCCCGACGTCAACGAACCGGGCGGCGGCTACGTCTGGCAGAATGCCGACCATCACGGGCTGACCCACCGCAATTACGGCGAGTACGCGCCGACCACTTGGTGCCACGACCTGAAGACGAATTCTCCCATGGAAGGCCCGGCCGAATCGGAAGCCGCCTCCTGCCCGCGTGCGGTGGTCAAGAAAGGCGAAGCGCTGCCGCCTGACGTTGGCGATCCGAAGGGCGGCCCGAGTCCCTATCCATGGGACATTCCACTCCCCGCCTTCAACAGCGCGACCAAGCCCGAACTGCGCGGCAACTTCAATAAACGTTTTCCGTGGTTCAACCTCGACTGGCCCGACCAGTTCCGCGCCGACATCTTCCTCGAAGACCTGCAGGGCTGGATGAAGGACCGCGCCGCCGGTCACGACACGATGCCCGCCCTGATGACGATGTCACTGTCCGACGATCACACGGCAGGCACCACTCCGGGCAGCCCGCGCCCGCGCGCCTCGGTCGCCGATAACGATCTCGCGCTGGGCCGCATCGTAGAAGCCATTTCGAACTCGCCCTATTGGGACGACACCGCGATCCTGGTTTTGGAAGATGATGCGCAGAACGGCGCCGATCACGTGGACGCGCACCGTTCGGTGGCGCTGGTGATCAGCAAGTACGCGCCGGTTGCAAATCACCAGATCACCAGTTCACCAGATCACCAGATCTTCGTGGAGCATCACTTCTACACCACCGTGAACATGATCCGCACCATCGAGGTCCTGCTCGGCCTGCCGCCGATGAACAATAACGACGCGCACGCCGCCGTCATGGCGCCGCTCTTCTCCGGCGACGGCGCGCAGCCCGGGTTCAAAGCGATCTACACCGACCGTGATAACGGCATGATCTATGAAATGAATCCGCCCAAGGGCCCGGGCGCGACAGCGTCTTCGAAGATGGATTTCACTCATCCCGACGCTGCGCCGGTTGAGGTTCTGAACCGCATTCTCTGGCGCGACGCCAAGGGCAACGTTCCCTATCCAAAGCCCAGGCACACGGTGATCCCCGCGGCGCTGCGCGGCGGGGATGAAGTCCAGTAATAAGTAATAAGTAACAAGTAATGAGTAATGAGACGGGCTGCCGCCGAGTTGGTTGTCGGGCACAGTACTCAATAC
>JBOGLI010000086.1:0-10391 GCA_050746165.1 Terriglobales bacterium
CCCTTGAGCTGGTCTTTCGATCGGCGCAACTCCTCCTCTGGCACGGGCGTGTTCTTGAGCGACTCGAATTCCCGCAGTACCGATTGCACCACCTTGGGCGCCGACTCCCGCGAAGTGCCGGCATACACCGACATGCAGCCGGTATCGCGATACGGATTCAGCTCGCTATAAATCGCATACGCCAGTCCCTGCCGCTCACGAATGTTCTGAAAGAGCCGCGAGCTCATGCCGCCGCCCAACAGCGTGCTCAGCACGTATCCCGTGTACCGGCTCTCGTGTGAAATCGGGTGCGACGGCACTCCGATGCAGATCTGCACCTGCTCCAGCGCTTTCGTATTGCGCATGGTAATGCGCGCCGCCGGTTTGGGCGGGAACTGAAGAAATCCGTTCTTGCCCGGCTTCAGCCCGGAAAATTTCTCCCGGACCAACTCCACAAATTTCTCGTGACGCAGGTTCCCGGCCGCCGAAACGATCATGTTGTTAGGGACGAAGAAGCGGTCCCAGTAATTCGTCAGCAGCGGCTGCTCGAACCGCTTTACCGTCTCTTTTGTTCCCAGGATCGGCTTGCCCAGCGGATGGTCCTTCCAGAAATTCTGCGTAAAGATTTCGTGGACGAGGTAATCGGGATTGTCCTCGTCCATCTTGATTTCTTCCAGGATCACGCCACGTTCGCGCGCGATGTCCTTGGGATCGAAGACCGGGTTCAGGACCAGGTCGCTGAGAATGTCCATCGCCAACGGGACGTGTTCATCGAGCACCTTGATATCGAAGCAGATGCACTCTTTCGCGGTGAACGCGTCCATGTTCCCGCCGATGGAGTCCACCTGCCGTGCGATGTCCTCGGCGGTACGGCTCTTCGTTCCCTTGAACACCATGTGTTCGACGAAATGCGAGATGCCGTTGTACTCGGCCTCCTCATGCCGCGAGCCGGTCTTGATCCAAACTCCAATCGAGATGGAGCGCAGGTGGTTCATCTCCTCGGTCAGCACAATCAGACCGTTGGGCAGCACCTCTCGGCGGATGTTCCGCACGTCATCGACCATGGTTTCGACCGTCTTGGACCTTCTTGCGTCAGAAATAAAGGAAGGAGTTGCCGCCTCTTCCACGGGTGGGACGTCTAGATTCTGGCACAGCGCACTGCTGCTCGTCATTGCCATAGTTGTCGCCGTTTCAATCGTTTGCGCGACCGCGTGTCCCCGCTCCGCGGCACGACGCGTTCATCTAGCCGTCGCTGAGTTGAACCACAACTGAGAGTTACAATGAAAACAGGGGGCCGGGGTGCTGGACGACCGATTGTCTGAATCGCCGGACACCTCATTGGATGCATGCCGCAGCCGCTGAAAACAGAACTTTTGGGCCTTTCCCGTCAAGAACTTAGCGACGTCTGCGGGAAATTCGGCCAGCCTGCCTATCGGGGCTCGCAACTGGCCGAGGCCCTATACCGCCGCCGATTGGACTCCCTTTTGTCTATTTCCAACCTTCCTCTGGCATTGCGGGAAGTGCTGGCTGGCGAGTACGAAACCGGCCTTCCCGACATTCAGAAACGGTTCGTTTCGGTAGATGGCACGGTTCGTTACCTGATCAGCTTCTCCGATGGGCAGTCGGTCGAGACTGTCTGGATGCCGGAGGGCGATGACGGAGAAGCCGGCGACGGTACCGAAGCCGGCGATGAGGAAGAGATTGTTAGTGCCGGTCTTCCTCAATCAAAAATCGAAAATCAAAAATCAAGAATGGATTTGGGTGGCCCACCCAAGCCGGGTTTGCTTGGGTGGGGTAACAGACGCCGCGCCACCATTTGCGTCTCCAGCCAGGCTGGATGCGCGGTGAATTGTCAGTTCTGCATGACAGCTTTGTTGGGATTACAGCGGAACCTGACGGCCGGGGAGATCGTCGGCCAGATCCTCCGTGTCCTCGGCGACCACCAGGTTCAGGTCGAAAGCGAGCGCGTGAACCTGGTCTTCATGGGCCAGGGCGAGCCATTTCTGAATTACGAAAACTTCATGAAGGCCGTTCGGCTGCTGGTTGAAGAAGTCGGGATTCCAGCATCACGCATGACCGTCTCCACTGCCGGCATCGTGCCCCGCATTCACGATTTCGGAGCCGAGCCGGTACGCCCCAAGCTCGCCATTTCCTTGAATGCCTCGACCGAGTCGCAACGGCGCGAGATCATGCCCATCACAAGCAAGTGGACGCTGGACCGGTTGATGGCCGCTGCACGAGAGTTCCCGTTGCATCCACGAGAGCGTCTTACCTTCGAGTACGTGCTGCTTGACGCCGTGAACGACAGTCGCGAGCACGCCCGGGAGGTGGTCGAGCTTCTCCGCGGCATCCGGGCGAAGGTTAACCTCATCGCGCTCAATCCCGGCCCCGACATTCCCTTCGGCACGCCCGCCGAGGAGCGCGTGCATGCCTTTCAACAAACGCTGATCAAGGCGGGCATTCCCACATTCATCCGCCGCCCGCGCGGCCGCGACATCTACGCCGCCTGCGGACAGTTGAAGCGCACGGAGCTGGTCGAGATCGCCTGAACTTGCGGGATTTCAAAAATCAATAATTGAAAATCAAGAATGGCCAGTGGGTCCCGGCGCCTCGCCGGGACTGCGCTTGATTACTCATAAAACTGTGGAGCCGCGGCCGCCCTCGGCCGCGGCGGCAAGAGTCCACTACTACTGCAGCTTCCCGTATTCCGCTTTTACCTTCTCCACCAGCGGCAATCCCGCGTCCGCATTCTTCCACGCGGCCAGCACATCCTGGTACATTTCGCGCGCCTTCGTCTTGTCGCCCTGTGCGGCATTGGCGCGTGCGGCGACGATCTGCGCCTGCCGGTAATCGGAGTTCAGGGCGGACTGCTTCTGCGAAAGGGGCCATTGCACCTCGGCCAACGCCTTCGCGGGCTGGTTGATGGCCAGGTAAGCCTCCCCGCGGATTACGTGGGGCAAGATCTCGTACCGTCCATAAGTTTCCGCCTTGCCGAGATCGTCGATGGCGGCGCTCGCGTTGCCGGCGCGCAGGTCGATGGCGGCGAACACCGTCGGCCCCCAGATATTGTTCAACGTCGTGTCGTCAGGGAATTCCTTCAGCACGGCATCGGTTACTTCGCGCGCCTTCTTCACATCCCCGCAACGCGCCAGCACGCCCGCGGCAGCAAGCCGTGCGAGGCTGTCCTTCAGCGAGGGGATTACGGCCAGCGTATCGCGTTGCGCGTCATTGGCAAGGCCATACGTGCATTCGTCTGTAATGAACTCAAGCTGGATCTGTTCGGCGCTCGCGTCCAGTCCGAGTTCCTGTGCTTTCTGCAAGGCTGCGCGAGCCAATTCCCGTCCACTCTTGAGCTCGCCGGCGCCGGTACTGCTGTTGGCTGCGAACATCGCCAGGTACAGTTGGCTTCCCCGCATATTTTTCATTGCTACGGTATCGCGCTGCAATGTGGCGGTATCGTTTTGCGCGCGCGCCGTGAGATAGGAAAAGAAGCGCAGGCCGGGATTGTCCAGCTTATGGGCAAAAGCCTGATTGAGGATCGAGCGGGCCTCGTCGTACTTCGCTAAATTCAGGTAGTCTGAAGCTGCGTCTCCGTAAGCGGTGGACCCGAGAGGATCAATCTGGATGGCTTGCAGTTGCTCCGCGATCGAGTGTTCCAAATCGCCATTGGCGGTATACGCATACCCCAGGTTGACGTGGCCGGCCATTTCGCGAGGGTAATTTTGCACGAACAGCTGCCATGCTTGCAGTTCCGCCGGCGCGTCGCCACGGGCCACTGCGTAGTAGGCGGCGATGTAGAGCTTCTCCCGCTCGCTGGCGCGATTGCGCAGGTCGTAGGCTTTCTTTGCCATCGCCAGCGACGGACCTTGCTGTCCCAGGTTGCCGTAGATAACCGCCACCTTCGAATAGGCCATGGCAAAGTTCGGGTCCAGCTCTGTCGCGTGCAGGTAGATTGGGATCGCTTCGTCTTCGTGTCCGGCATTGTGGAGTGCTTCGGCACGCGTGAATTCCTTCAATGCATCGAGTGACGAAGTCGTCGCTTCCTGCAGCGGCTTGTCGTATTTTGCGATCGATGCGCGCTGTTCGCCCAGCTTCTCCCGTATTTCAGTGGCCGCCTTGCCCAGGGCGCCGAGCACGTGGTCCTTGTCGTTGGCTTGCTGCGCCGATTGCGCCAACTGGTCGCCCGTGCCGGCGTTCAACACCGTGAGCGTAATCAGGTACTGGCTGCCGATCGACGCGATCGACCCCGTGAGCATCGCCTTCACGCCATTGCGCTGCGCGATCTCGCGCCCGATTTCGCTGGTGATGCGCTCTTGCGGCGAGCGTGCCATCAACCTCAGCGTGCTCTGGATCTTGCTCTCCGGCACCACGTTGAGGAACGGCGACTGCTGCAGGTCCACCGTGACCGCGCTGCGCAGGGTACCGTCAAAGACCGCGTCGCCCGTGGTGTTGGCGAAATCCGTCACCAGGATCGAGTCCTTCTCCGTCATGGCGGTCGACCGGCCGCTATAAAGAACTCCCGCGACGACAGCCCCCATGATCACGACCGCGGCGATGAGACCGTACTTGACCAGCTTCGACTTAGGCGGGACTGTCAGCACAATCGTGCTGCTGCCTGAAGCCGCCGCCACGGTCTTTGAACCGGAGGGCGCGGCTGCTGCCGCTGCGCCGGAATCGCGCGCGACGGGGGCAGCGACGGGCATTCCCGGCGATGACACTGGAGGCGCGACGCGTTCTTCCGCGCTCGGCCGCTTGCCCGATTCCACCTCGCGCTTCAGGCGCTTCAAATCGGCGCGCAGTTCCGCCGCCGTCTGGCTGCGCAGGTCCGGATCTTTTTCCAGCGCCTTGTTAATCGTCTCTTCCAGCTTCGCCGGCAGGTCGGGATTCAATCGCACCGGCGAGGTCGGCGCCTTGTGCAGGATTGCGTCGAAGATCGCGGTGGACGTGTTGCCGCGGAAGGGCAGGGTGCCGGTCGCCATCTGGTAGAGCACTACGCCGAAGCTGAAAAGATCGCTGCGCCCGTCCAGTTCCTGTCCCAGCGCCTGCTCCGGCGACATGTAGGACACCGTCCCGACCGTGCTGCCCGGGCTGGTCAGGTGCTCGCCGCCGGCGGTCGCCGCGCTGCCGTCCGCAGTGTGCTGCGCGCCGGTCACCATCGCCAGACCGAAGTCGAGCACCTTCACCTGCTTGCGCTTGGTCACGAACAGGTTTGCCGGTTTGATGTCGCGATGGACGATGCCCGCCGCATGTGCGGCATCCAGCGCATCGGCAATCTGAATTCCGTAATCGAGGATCTGCTCGATCGGCAGTGCTCCCGCATCAATCCTTTGCTTGAGCGTCTCGCCTTCCAGCAACTCCATCGCAATGAATGGATGGCCGTCCGCATCGTCGATCTCGTACACCGTACAGATGTTCGACTGATTCAGCGCGCTTGCCGATCGCGCCTCCCGTTGGAAGCGTTCCAGCACCGTCTTGTCCTGCGCGACATTGTCCGGGAGAAACTTCAGCGCAACGTGACGGCCAAGCTTGAGGTCTTCCGCCTCGTACACCACTCCCATGCCGCCGCCACCCAGCTTGCGCAGGATGCGGTAATGCGACACCGTTTGACCAACCATGATTTTGTTGTCCGCCTCGCAGCGGTCCCCATTGCCGGCTGCTGAATTTGGCCCGAATGGTAGCACAGGATGGCGGTCGCGGCGGTCGCGCGTCACTCTATTTCGCCCGCGGATAAATCCCCAGCACTTTTACGAACTTCGAGATCTCTCCCAGGTGCGCCAGCGCCTTCTTCGAAACTTCATCCTCCCCGCGCAGGTAGTCCACGAAGAAGACGTATTCCCACGGGCGCCCGCGGATCGGCCGCGATTCGATCCTGCTCAGGTCGATTTCGCGCAACGCAAATACGCTCAGCGCCTTGAACAACGCGCCGGGAACGTTCTTCAACGCGAAAGCCACCGAGGTCTTGTTTCCTCCCGCGGTTTTCGTGCGCTTGCGCCGGACGAGGAAGAAGCGCGTGAAGTTGCGCTTGTCGTCCTCGATGCCGCGCAGGAGAATCTTCGCTCCATAACGCTCCGCCGCCTGCTCACCGGCAATGGCGGCCGTATCGGTCAGGCCGTTCTCCACGATGTGCTTCACGCTGCCGGCGGTGTCGTAAAACGTTTCCGGATGGATCTTCGGGTGCTTGCGAAAGAACTCCCGGCACTGGTCGAGTGCGACGGGATGCGAGAGCACCCGCCGGACCTGCCGCAGCGACACTCCGGGACCGGCCATCAGGTTGTGGCGGATCGGCAGCAGAAATTCGCGCTCGATCCAACCCTCGTTCTCGAGCAGCAGGTCCAGGTGCTGGGTGACGCTGCCGGCCAGCGAGTTCTCGATCGGCAGCAGCACGGCATCGGCGGCTCTCCCGGCCAGCTTCTCGAAGACCTCGTGCGCGGTGGCGCAGGGCAGCACCTTGCGGCCCGGCAGGAACGTACTCGCCGCGCCGTCACTGAACGACCCGACTTCGCCCTGGATCGCAATTTTCATGGGTTACCAGCATACCCGAACCCTTCGCTAGCGCTTAGCACTCAGCCCTTCGCACTCAGCGCTCGCTTTCCCGCTGCTGCTTACGATTTCCGGCAACGCCAGCGCCGCTTCTCGCACCAGATTATGTACGAACAAATAACGCGCATCTGCGCCCGTAAAGCCGAGGACGAATATCGTCCACCGAGCCGGATAACGGCTATTCATAGCGGCTCTGTTCGGACGTAGGTGCGAGATTTCAATATTGGGAGGGCCTCGTGGACAAAGATACGATTAAGGGCAAAGTGAAGGACGCGGCGGGCCGCGTGGAGCGCCAGGCAGGCGAATGGACCGACGACAAGGACCTTCAGAGTGAAGGCGCCAAGCACCAGGCTGAAGGCAAGACCCAGGAAGCGTGGGGCAAGGTAAAGGACTTCGGCCGCGACGTGAAGCGTGACGCCGAGCGCAAGCTCGACTCCGACCGCGACAAGAAAAAAGACGTCGCCTGATTCCAACCCCGCGGGTACGCGCCACAACTCGGCGTGTGCCCGCGCAATTTTTTTCTTCAGAGTTCGATCACCAGGTTTCCGGCCCGGTCCAGTGCGTAAGCGGCTCTAGGCGGCACCCACGCCGTCGCACTGTATTCGGTCACCACCGCCGGACCGAATTGTTTCCTACCATATCGCAACGAATCGCGTTCCACTACGGCCGCTGCAACTCGCTTCCCGGCATTCCAAACTTTGGTTCTGCCCTGTTCGCCGGATGGATGCGGTGGAGGTAACGTCCACTTCACGTCTGGTGCAACGAGCCGCGCGCGCAAGCGCAAGGTAACGATTTCGATCTCCCGCTTCTCGTGACTGTAGCCGTAGCGCCGTTTGTGCTCCGCGTGAAAAACCGCCGTCGAATCGCGGCTGAAGGGAACATTCAATTCGTATCCCTGCCCGCGATAGCGGAGGTCGAGCGTTTCGTCCCACTGAATCTTGCCCGTCCAATGCTCCTGCCGGAAATCCTGTTCGGCTTTGCGACGGAGTTCAGCGAACGCCGCGCGCGCGCGCTTCTCCCAACCGACCTCGCGCGTACGCCAAACCACCGTGCGCGAGTAATCCTTGACGACGTCGCTCACCAGGATGCCGAAGGCGGAAAGCGCGCCGGGCATGGCGGGCACGATGACGCGCCGAATCCCCAGGCCTGCCGACAGTTCGCAGGCATGCAGACCTCCGGCGCCGCCGAAGGCCACCAGCGCGAAATCGCGCGGATCGTAGCCGCGCTCGATCGACACCACGCGCACCGCCTTTTCCATGGTCGCGTTGACCACTCGAACCACCCCCGCCGCGAACGCCTCGACAGTCATCTCCGATTTGTTTGCCTTCAACCAGCGCGCCACGATCGTGCGCGTGCGCTGCAAGTCGAGCTTGAAATCGCCACCAAGAAAGCGCGTCGGCTGCAAGCGCCCAAGGAGGAGGTTGGCGTCGGTGACCGTGGGCTGTTCGCCGCGTCCGTAGCAGATTGGACCCGGATCGGCGCCCGCCGACTCCGGCCCCACGCGCAACGCGCCCGCCGCATCGAAGCGCGCCAGCGATCCACCGCCCGCGCCGACCGTATGGATGTCGAGCATGGGCACGCGCACCGGCAGTCCCGCGACTTCGCCCTCGCTTCCGGCGTGCGGAACGCCGTCCACCAGCACCACGTCGGTGGAAGTGCCGCCCATGTCGAAGCCGATGATTCGTTCGAACCCGCTGCGGCGGCCCATCATCGACGCGCCCACCACGCCTCCGGCCGGACCTGAAAGCACCGTCCGTACCGGTTCGCGCCTAGCAGCGCTCAAGGCGGCAATCCCGCCGCTCGACTGCATGACGAAGACGCGCGATTGTTTTCCAGCGTGTGCGGACACCGCGCTCTCCAGCCGCTCGAGATAGCGCTGCATGACGGGCTGAAGATACGCATTGAGCAGGACGGTGCTGGCGCGCTCGTACTCGCGGAATTCGGGAAGAATTTCGCTGGAGATCGACAGCGGCACGCCAAGCTCTTCCAATACCGCGGCTACCGCGCGTTCATTTTCCGGATTCGCGAAAGAGAAGAGCAGGGAAACTGCAATTGCTTCCGGTTTTTTCGCTGCCACCGACTGCGCCAGCGACTGCAACGCTGGTTTCTCGACTGCTCGCAACACCTCGCCGGTTGGGCTGGTGCGCTCTTCTACGCCGAAGCGCATGTCCGACGAAGCGAGCGGCGGGACACGATCGAAGAAAAAATCGTAAAGCTTGGGACGCGCCTGGCGGCCGATTTCGATCGAGTCCTCGAAACCGGCGGTGGTCACAAATGCGACGCGTGCGCCCTTACGTTCCAGCAGCGTATTCGTGCCGACGGTCGTACCGTGCAGCAGGAGCACCGGCCCGTGATGGCCGATGCGCTGCATCGCTTCCACGATCGCGCGCGACGGATCATCGGGCGTCGAGAACACCTTCACCATCTGGACCTCGCCGCGCTCGATCCAGATGCAGTCGGTGAAGGTCCCGCCGGTATCGACGGCAACGCGTAACAGGGGTCCAGAACGCGATGGCATAAACGCGCGAGTTTAGCACTTCGGGTTCAGGGAAAGGCACGCATGCGAGAATCGCACGGTGGAGCTGCGCACGCGGGAATCCGAACTGGCCGATTTCGAGGCTCTGTGGAGTGTCGACCAGAAGTGCTTCGAGCCCGGCATCGCCTATTCGCGACGCGAACTCGCGTCGTACATGCGGCAACGCGGCGCGTTCACGTTCATCGGCGAAACGCGAGAGACCGCGCGTTCCCGCTGGCGGATCGCCGGCTTCCTGGTCGGTCAGACGGTACGCGGAAAACTTGGACACGTCATCACCATCGACGTGCTCCCGCAAGCGCGCCGCACCGGTATCGGAACACGCCTGATGTCGGAGGCCGAGGAGCGGCTGACGAAGCGCGGCTGCGAGGCCATCGTTCTCGAGACCGCCGTGGATAACAGTTCGGCAATCGCCTTCTACAAGCGATTGGGATATTAGGTCGTGCGCACCATTCCCGGATACTACCTCGGCAAGATTGACGCGCTGATGATGATGAAGAGGCTGAATGGGGACAAGGGGCAAGGGACGAGGAACAAGGAAGAGCGCGGGACAGGTAGCGCATGAGAGATTTCATCGCAGGTCCTGTGTCCCGTGCCCCCGTCCCTTGTCCTTCACTCACGCCGCTCTTGCCGGCGCCGGTTGCGGTTCAAGCATGACCTTCACCCAGCCGGGCTCGCGCTTTCAAAAGTGTCTTCGGAAGGGCGCGGCTTCAGCCGCGCCGCAGCGGCGACCAATGTTCATGCGGCTTTAGCCGCTGAGGGCATCCGGCATCACCCCAGAAAACGACTTTTGAAACACGCTCTACGAGTATTAGTGCTCAGCGATCAGCCATGTTGCGGCTAAATACTGCGTGTCGATCACTGACCACTGATTACTGACCACTCTTTTTCATGCCGCTCGCCGCGTTTTCGTCCGCTCGGCGAACAGTTTGATGGATTCGCGGTTGAAGGCCGGAATGTCCGACGGTTGGCGGCTGGTGACAAGGTTTCCGTCCACCACCACCTCACTGTCTTCCCAACTCGCACCGGCGTTGCGCAAGTCGTCCTGGATGGTGTGATAACTGGTCATGCGCCGGCCCTTCGCGCATCCGGCGGAAACCAGCAGCCACGGCCCGTGACAGATCACCGCCATCGGCTTCTGCTCGCGTTCGAACGATTTCACGAACTCCTGCGCCTTGGGCTGAACGCGGAGCGTGTCCGCATTGAGGGCGCCGCCCGGTATGAGCAGCGCGTCGAAATCCTCCGGACGCGCGTCCTCGAGCGAAAGATCGACTTTGAATTTGTCCTTCTTCTCATCGTGCTTCACGCCCGTGACTTCCTTCTGGGCGGAGATGAGGAC
>JBOGLI010000087.1:0-3294 GCA_050746165.1 Terriglobales bacterium
AAGTGCTGCGCAAGAAGTCGCCGTGGTCGGTGGAAGACAAGCTGGGCGGCGTGGCCGAGAAGCTGCCGATGAAGGGAACGGTCGAGTACCTCGGCAAGTTCCTGAACCAGCTCTATAGCGACGATTACACCACCGGGTTAAACCACGTCCGGCAGCGCTACGACAGCATCAAGGTCGACCGTCTCCGCGTGAAGCCGATCGTGAAGGTCACCGGCGAATTCTGGGCGCAGACCACCGAAGGCGACGGCAACTTCAATATGTTCCGCTTCCTGGAGAGGGAAGGCGCGCAGGTGATCGTTGAGCCAATCGGGACCTGGATCATGTACATGATCCACCAGGTCGTGCAGAAGATCCGCGACACCAAGGGCCTGGAAGAGGGCGTGGTTATGCCGAAGGCGTGGAACGTCGCCAAGCGCACCAAGATCGAGTGGAACTACCGCAACAAGCTGATGAAGCTGAAGGCGGCGGAGATGATCTTTGCCCGCGAGTACCACCGCATCGTCAACGCGTTGGGTGGCACGGCGCACCGCTTGGTGAACCAGTACGAGCTGCAGCGTCTCGGACATCCTTACTACAACTCGCGCGCCGGCGGCGGCGAAGGCCACCTGGAAGTGGCGAAGAACATTTACTACTCCAACAAAGAGCTGTGCCACATGGTGCTGTCGCTGAAACCGTTTGGGTGCATGCCTTCGACACAGTCGGACGGTGCGCAATCGGCGGTCGTCGCGCACTACAAGGACATGATCTTCCTGCCCATCGAGACTTCGGGCGAGGGCGAGATCAACGCCCACAGCCGCGTGCAGATGGCGCTCGGCGAGGCCAAGGCCAAGGCGAAGCTGGAGTTTAAAGAGGTGCTGGAAAAGATCGGCAAGAGCGTCGATGAACTTCGCGCCTACGCCGACCAGCACCCCGAGATGAACGCGGCGCTCTACCCGGTGCCCAAGTACAAGGGCGTGATCGGGACGGCGCCGAACTTCGCGCTCCACGTGGCCGAGAAGATGGGCGTCAGCGTGCCGTATCACGTGGAAGCGCATTAAAAGCGTTTGTCAGTAAGTCAGTATTTCAGTATGTCGGGTTCAGGCGCAGCATTGAATCCCACACTACTGAAATACTGACAAACTGACATACCGATAACCCGACTCTACCGAACCAATCGGAGACTACATGCCGGGATTGACCGAAAAAGCGGATTCGCAGAAAAGATACGAGCACCTTTGGATGGGGGTCGATGTTGGCTCCACGACGGTGAAGATCACTGTCGTCGACAACGAATCCGACCAGATCCTCTGGGCGGACTACCAGCGTCACGAAACCAAGCAGCCGGAAAAAGTGATCGAGATGCTGAAGGCGATCAAGTCCGACCTGCCCAACACGCCCGACGAGAATTACCGCGTGTTCATTACCGGGTCGGGCGGATCGGGCATCGCCAAGCACATCGGCGCCAAGTTCGTGCAGGAAGTAAACGCCGTTTCGCTGGCGGTGGAGAAGCTGTATCCCGAGTGCGGGTCCGTCATTGAACTGGGCGGCCAGGACGCCAAGATCATCATCTTCAAGGAAGATCCGGAAACCGGCAAAAAGAAGAAGCTGCCCTCGATGAACGACAAGTGCGCGGGCGGCACCGGCGCGGTGATCGACAAGATCAACGCCAAGCTGCGCATTCCCTCGGAAGAGCTCTGCAACATGGGCTACAAGGGACTGAAGCTGCACCCGGTCGCCGGCAAGTGCGGTGTGTTCGCCGAGACCGACATCAATGGCCTGCAGAAGCAGGGCGTCCCGCCGGATGAGCTGATGGCGTCGCTGTTCGAGTCGATCATCCAGCAGAACTTGTCGGTACTGACGCGCGGCAATACCCTCCGCCCGACGGTGCTGCTGCTCGGCGGCCCGAATTGCTACATCAAGGGCATGCGCGACTGCTGGAAGGTCAACATCCCGAAAATCTGGGAAGAGCGCAATTACCCGCTGCCCGAGGGCGTGAATCCGGAAGACCTGATCAAGACACCGGACAATGCGCAGTACTTCGCCTGCATTGGTGCCGTCGAGTACGGCAAGAACGAGGATCCCGGCCTGGGTATTTATCAGGGATTCCAAAAACTCGAGTGGTACATCACTGAAGGTCGCGTGCAGGAGAAGGCGAAGAAGGGCGGAGCGCAGGCGCTCGCGAAGTCGCCGGAAGAACTCGAAGCGTTCACTAAGAAGTACACGAAGAAGAAATTCATCGCGACGACATTCCAGCCGGGACAAGTCGTGGAGGGCTTCCTCGGCCTCGATGGCGGCTCAACCTCGACCAAGGCCGTTCTCGTCGACAAAGACCGCAACGTTCTGTGCAAGACCTACCAGCTTTCCAAGGGCAATCCGATCGAGGACACGCAGGAAGTGCTGGCCAAGGTCGCCCAGCAGGTCACCGACAGTGGCGCGACGCTGAAGATCATGGGCGTGGGTACGACCGGCTACGCGAAAGACATTCTGAAAGACGCCATCGGCGCCGACGTGGCGCTGGTCGAGACGGTCGCGCACACGCAGTCCGCGCTGCATTTCTATCCCGACGCGGACGTGATCTGCGACGTGGGCGGCCAGGACATCAAGATCATCATCCTGAAGGATGGCCGCGTTAAGGATTTCAAGCTGAACACGCAGTGTTCGGCCGGCAACGGCTACTTCCTCCAGGGCACCTGCGAGGGCTTCGGCTTCAAGGTCGAGAACTTTGCCGACATCGCCTTCGCCGCGAAGGGATTCCCGCAGTTCGGTTACGGCTGCGCGGTGTTCATGCAGTCGGACATCGTCGATTTCCAGCGCCAGGGCTGGAAGCCGGAAGAGATCATGGCCGGGCTGTGCAACGTGCTGCCGAAGAATATCTGGCTCTACGTTTCGCAGATTCCGAACCTGAGCGCCATCGGACGCAAGTTCGTGTTGCAGGGCGGCACCCAGCACAACATGGCGGCCGTGAAGTCGCAGGTGGACTTCATTGAATCGCGCTTCAAGGGCAAGGAAGTTCAGGCGGACGTTATCGTTCACCAGCATTGCGGTGAAGCGGGCGCGATCGGTTGTGCCTTCGAAGCCGTGCGCCTGTGGGAGAACGGCAAGCAGACGACGTTCATCGGGCTGGACCAGGTCGCGTCCATCAGCTTCACCACCACGCGCGAGGAAGCCACGCGCTGCTACTTCTGCAAGAACAAGTGCCTGCGCACCTTCATCGACGTGAAAACCCTCACCCCTAACCCGAACTACAAACCTCCGGTCAAGACCAAGGTCCCGCTCGCGGCGGGCGCGCAGCGGCTGATCATCGCCACCTGCGAG
>JBOGLI010000088.1:0-1769 GCA_050746165.1 Terriglobales bacterium
GCGCAGCACGGCATGGATGAGTACGTGGAGCAGATGAGGACGTGGGGCGCACGACGCGGGCGTGAGGCGGGAGTGGCGTACGCCGAATGCTTCCGGCAGCACCTCGGGCATGCATATCCGAGGAACAATGTTTTGGCGGAGTTGCTGGGCGGGCGGGTGGTCAACAACCCAAAATATTAAAGATCAGCGCAGGGGACGCCGAGAAAACAAAAGGTCCCTCGACTGCGGCGCTTCGCGCCTCCGCTCGGGATGACAAAATCAGGGCCCGGTCGGAAATACAGGTGCTGGCCGTTGCTCAGGAACGA
The DNA here is from genome assembly GCA_050746165.1 of Terriglobales bacterium. Lineage (GTDB taxonomy): Bacteria > Acidobacteriota > Terriglobia > Terriglobales > Acidobacteriaceae > DAISJI01. The sequence goes on from JBOGLI010000088.1 coordinate 306, forward strand.
CGGAATGGCTGACAGGGCGGAGATTTGCCCGTATCGCCTTCATAAATCCCTTGCCTGAGGGGTTGATTCCTGAGTACAATCCGCGCCGCACCTCTTCCTGTACACGCGGGACGCGTTTCTCCCCCAGCACCAGACCGCCGCAGGAGGGCGAGGGTGGGCACCAGTCCGCCGTCGCCAGTGGTTGAACAGGGCTAGGACGGAGAACTTTCCATGGCTAAGTCGAAATTCGCTTGGACCGACGTGGCACTCGGCGTAGTGGTCAGCCTGCTGGTTCTGGTTGTGTTCTGGATGAACCTGGCGGACGGAGTGGAAGGCAAGCTCTACGACATGAGAGCGAAGCTGCGCGCGGGGGCGAAGACCGCCGACAACGTGGTGCTGGTGGGCATCGACGATGACAGCATTAAGAGCATCGGGCGGTGGCCGTGGCCGCGGTCGTACATGGCGGAGATGGTGAACCAGCTCTCGACCGACCAGGCGAAGGTAATCGGGCTCGACGTCCTGTTTTCGAACGCCGAGATCAATCCGGGACTCGAAGAAGTCCGGAAGCTGAAGGAAGATTACGCGAACAAGACCAATCCGGTGCGGGCCAAAGGCGCGGACCAGCAGGCAGTGGCGGTCGCAATGGCGGCGGCGAAAGCGAAGAGCGGGGCGGAGCAGGAGTTCGTCAATATCCTGACCGAAGCGGAAAACCGGCTCGACAACGACACGAAGCTGGAAAATGAGATTGCGTTCGCAAGCAATGTGACCCTGCCGATGTTCTTCACCGAGGGCACGCCTCCGGGGAAGGTGGACAAGACGATCCCCGATGCGGTGGAGAAGAACTTCATCGCGAACGTGAAGTCGGACGGGAACATAACGCCGACGATGGATTTCACGCCGCCGCTGGACCGGTTCGCGAAGGTGGCGAAGTCAATCGGACAGATCAACCTCACGCCGGCAGCGGATGGGGTGCAGCGGTCGGTGCCGCTGGTGATGGATTTCAACGGGCGGCTCTTCCCTTCCTTCGCGCTGCAGTGCCTGCGCGCTTATTACAACCTGGAGATGGACGATTATCGGTTCACGCCTGCAAGCGAACTGGTACTCGGGCGCGCGCACATTCCGATCGATGCGCAGGGCCGAATGTTGGTGGATTACGCGAAGCTGTCGAACATGAACGCGTACAAGTTCAGCGACGTGCGCGCGGGCAAGATTCCACCGGACCGGTTCCAGGGAAAGATCGTCATCATCGGGATGATGGCGACGGGGGGCGGCGACCTGTACACGTCGCCGGTGGGAACGGAATTCCCCGGGATGGCGATTCACGCCAGCGTGATCCAGAACATCATTAACGGGCAGTACTTGATCCGTCCGATTTGGGCGCCGAAGCTGGAGTTGGGGCTGCTGATCCTGTTCGCGCTGTTTGTATCGCTGGCGATCCCGCATATGAAGGCGGGAACGAGCGCGATTATCGCGGTGGTGCTGCTG
>JBOGLI010000089.1:0-3618 GCA_050746165.1 Terriglobales bacterium
GGAGTCGATCGACATAATCGGTCCCTTTGCGACCGAGCCCACGGCGCGCATTGCCGACCGCGAGGCGTACGGCAAGGGACTGGTCGCCGCGCAAAAGCTGACCGAGGCGGAACCGTTTATCTGGGCGTTGTACGAGGCGGACCCGAAGCAGGAGGATGAAGTCGCGAACCTGATCGGGGCGCTTCTCGACGCGGGCCACCATGCGCACGCGGTGGAGCTGTCGCGCAAGCTGGAGAACGCGCAGCGGAAGGCCGGGAATCAGCGTGAGTTCGTCGCGCTGATGAAGGAGATCGCCGACCATCATCACCCCAGCGAGGACTTCCTGGAATACATGGTGGAGGTGTTCAACTCCGCCAATCGTGAAAGAGATTATTGCGACGCGCTACTTAAGCTGTTCGAGCTGTACTACGCCGGGGGGAATTTCCTGAAAGCGGCCGATTGCCTGGACCGCGCCGCCGAGGTCGATCCCTACGAGCCCGGACACGAGCGCCGGTTGGACATGCTGCGCGGCAAGATCGATGGCGCCCAGTTCAATGCGATTGCCGGCAGGTTCAACGCCGTCCTGAAAGTCGACGATAAACAGAAGGCGGAAGAGTCCGCACCGGAAGAAGAGACCACGGTGCTGGAAGACCTGATGCTGCAGGCGGAGATATTCATCCAGTACTCGATGCGCAGCAAGGCTGTGGAACGGCTGGAGCGCATCCACAAGCTGTTTCCGCGCGAAGAAGACAAGAACGAAAAGCTGCACACGCTGTTTAATAACGCCGGGTACATTCCGCATTATGCGGAGGGCTCGGCGTCCAAACCCGCGCCTGCAGCGCCCACTGCGGCAGCGCCTGCCGCACCGGTTCCGGTTGCCGCTGCGCCCCCGCCTGGCCCACCGCCGGTCACACGCGCTGAAGCGAACGAGAATGCGGTGGACAACTTCGCGCGCGTCACCGAGATCACGCGCAACGTCTACCGGCAGGGCAGCGTGAAGGGCGTGCTGTTCACGTCCGTCAACGAAATCGGGCGTCACTGGGAAGCCAGCCGGTGCGTGGCGGCGCTGATTACGCCGGGCAAACCGCCGTCGGCGACTTTGGAGTATTGCGCTCCGGGCGTAGCGGCAGCCGACGTAATGACGCTGGTGAAGCTCGTTCAGGCAACCGTCGCGGCGAGCGTGGTGCACGGAACGGTGTTGTCGGTGAACGTCCCCGCGGACTCGGATTTCGATGAGGTACGCGATTCGGTTGAGAAACTGCAGATCGAGTCCATGCTCGCCGTGCCGCTGATGGATGGCGACGAATTCGCCGGAATCGTGATCCTCGAGCAGGTGGGAAAACCGCGCAACTGGCGTCCCACCGACGAAGTGGTGCTCAACACGATTGCCGAGCAGATGGTTCTGGCCGTCAACAACGCGCGCCTGCGAAGCCTGGTCAAGACGCTGGCCGTGCAGGAAGAAAAATCCGGGCTGCTGAAACGCGCCTCGTATCTCGACGTGCTGCTCTCGGAAACCAAGCGCTCGATCGAGCAGGAGACGCCGCTGACGCTGATGCTGCTGTATTTCGGCAAGGGCGGCGGCATGGTCCGCGAGTTCGGCGAGGCGGCGCTCGATGGCATGATGCAGCAGGTTGGGCAGGTGCTGACGTCGCACATCCGCCAGACCGATGTCGCCGTGCGCTACGACCTGATCACGGTCGCGCTGGTGCTCGCCGATACCGCCGAGACCAACGCGTTCTTCGTTGTCAACAAAATGCGCAAGGTGCTGGGCGCCGTCCACCTGCCGGGCAAGCCGGACAGCGTGCCGGTGACCGTGGGCATTGCCGAGGCAGTGCTGCAATCGCGTTTCGATCCCATCGATATCGTGACCGAGGTCATCAACCGCGCCGAGGCGGCCATGGAAGCCGCGCGCGCCGAAGGCCTCAACACCGCGAAATCGCTGGCGCAGCCGGTCCTCGAGAACGCGGCGGCGACGGCGGACTAAAGAAATTAAGAATGAAGAAGTCAGAATGAAGAATGGGTAGCGCTTCCGGAAAGCTCTGAGTGTCGGACACGTGGCCGAGTTTTAATTCTGAATTCTTCATTCTTAATTGTTCTTCATTCTGACTTCTTCATTCTTCATTTGCTAGACTAAGCGGTTCGCCTGCACGTTCCGAACATTCCTATGTTGAAGCCAACCGATATTGCCATCGTCAGCGGGGCGCGCACGCCCATGGGCCGTTATTGCGGCAAACTGCGCGACTTCACCGCCATGGAACTCGCTTCGGTCGCCGCCAAAGAGGCGATCGAGCGCGCCGGAATGGACCCGAAAGAGTTCGACCACGTGGTGATCGGCAACGCGCAGCAGACCTCGGGCGACGCGCTGTACGGCGCGCGTCACGTGGGACTGCGCGCGGGATTGCCGATCGAGACACCGGCGTTGACCGTGAACCGGCTGTGCGGCTCGGGGATGCAGGCCATCGTGAGCGCGGCGCAACTCATTCAACTCGGCGAGGCGACGCGCGTGCTCGCCGGCGGCATGGAGTCGATGAGCATGGCGCCGCACGTCATCCGCGGGGCGCGCTGGGGCTTTGGGCTGGGCGAGGGCAAGATGGAAGACTCGCTCATGGTGGCGCTGCTCGACACGTATTGCGGCCTGTACATGGCGAATACGGCAGAGCTGTACGGCGAGCAGCAGGGGATCACGCGCGAGATGCAAGACCAGTTCGCGCTCGAGTCGCAGCAGAAGGCGGCCGCGGCGCAGAAGGCGTGCCGCTTGGGCGAGGAGATTGTGCCGGTTGCTCTGAAAAACCGTAAAGGTGAGCCGACGGGAGAGATGTTCGAGAAAGATGATCATCTTCGTCCGGAGACGACCATGGAAACGCTGGCGAAGCTTCGCCCGGCGTTTGGAAAAAGCGGCACCGTGACGGCGGGCAACGCGAGCGGGATTGTGGATGGCGGCGCGGCGGTAGTGGTCATGTCGCTCGACGAGGCGCAGAAGCGCGGGATGAAGCCGCTGGGACGGATCGTGAGCTGGGGGATTGCGGGAGTCGATCCGAAGATCATGGGCTCGGGGCCGGTGCCGTCAACGAAGATTGCATTGTAAAAAGCGGGGCTGAAGCTTTCCGACATTGATCTCATTGAAGTGAATGAGGCGTTCGCGGCGCAGTATCTGGCGGTCGAAAAAGAGTTGGGGCTGGACCGGAGCAAAGTGAACGTGAACGGCGGGGCGATCGCGTTGGGACATCCACTGGGCGCGACCGGAACGAGGCTGGTGATTACGGTGTTGCACGAGTTGCGTCGGCGAAAGAAGAAGTACGGATTGACGACAGCGTGCATTGGGGGAGGGCAGGGGATCGCGATGGTGGTGGAGAGCCTTGCATAGCGAAAACGATCGCCGCGATGCCGTGGCACTGCTGGCAATGTTGCGAGGTCGGAAGCTCGCCAGCGTTCAGTATGAGAAAGCTTGGCGATTCAATTTTGGAGTTGGCCAGTTCAATGAAGTTTGGACTTGGCGGATAATTTCCGATGGCCACATTGCTTTCGCATCGAGCGATCACGAGCAACAGTTTGGATTACCCGCGCCATTGGATGGGATGAAAGAAGTAGCTAAGTTTCTTAAAGACGCGTATGTGCGGGATGTTCACATCGTCCCTATAT
>JBOGLI010000090.1:0-3843 GCA_050746165.1 Terriglobales bacterium
CACCTGCTCTTGTTACAATCACCCCGATGCCGCGCCCGCTGCGCATTTCCGCAATTTCGTTTTTGAATACCGCACCCCTGATGTGGGATTTTGAACGGGGTGCACCGCCGCCCCAGCAATCAAAAATCGAAAATCAAATATCTAAAATGGGACGGGATGAGGTTCCGGAATCAGAAATCGGAAATCAGAAATCAGAAATGGTTTCAGATACTCACGAACCGTTCGAAATCTCCTACACCGTCCCTTCCCTCTGCGCGGAGTCCTTGCGCGCAGGCTCTGCCGATATCGGCATTATTCCCGCCATCACCTACGCCACCATTCCCGGGCTGGTCATCCTTCCCGACGCCTGCATCGCCGCCAAGCGCGACGTCCGCTCCATCCTGCTGGTCACGCGCAAGCGCATCGAGGACGTCCGCACCATCGCGGCCGACACCTCTTCGCGCACCTCCGTCGCGTTGACGCAGGTCCTCTGTCACAAGCTTTGGGGAGGCGCGCGAGAGATGCGCCCCATGCCGCCTGACATCGACAGCATGCTCGCTGCCTGTGACGCGGCGTTGCTCATCGGCGACAGCGCCCTACACATCGATCCCTCTGAGTTTCGCTCTTATGATCTCGCGGCCGAGTGGAGGAAGTTAACGGGCCTGCCGTTCGTCTTTGCCGTTTGGGCGCTACGGATGGCGGCGCTGCCCGAGACATCGCGCGAACCCGATCCCGCGACCGTGCTCAGCCGCTCCCGCGATAACGGCACTCGTCCGGAAAACATCGCCACCATCGCGCGCCTCTGGTCGCCGCATCTGCAGCTTCCCGAGACACTGATTGCCGACTACCTGACCCGCAACATCCACTACACTCTGGATCGCGAAAATCGTGCCGGGCTGGAACTGTTCTATCGCTACGCCGCCGAACTATCGCTGATCCCCGAAGTCCCATCGCTCCGCTTCTACGGTCTCGCCGCCCAGCAATTCGTCGGATAACACGGCTTTGAATCAGGCTCTTTGAAACCTCTCGTTGGTCGCACTCGTGTGCGCCCTCGCTCGCTCAGCACCAGTCCTTTCCCGCACCCGGCGCGGCTTTTTCAGGTACTATGTCGCCACACGAAAGCAGGGTGGACATGGCTTCTCCTGGCACTTCTCTGGGCCCATACGAAATCGTCGGTTCCGTCGGCGCTGGCGGAATGGGCGAGGTCTATCGCGCGCGCGATCCCCGGCTCGGCCGCGAAGTCGCCATCAAGGTATTGCCGGCGCAGTTCGCCTCCGACGCCGACCGGCTGCGCCGTTTCGAGCAGGAAGCCCGCGCTGCCGCCGCTCTCAACGATCCCAACATCCTTGCTATCTATGATCTCGGCACCCAACCCAACGGGTCGCCCTACATCGTCAGCGAACTGCTCGAGGGAGAAACGCTCCGCGACCGCCTTCGCTCCGGCTCTCTGCCCCTGCGCAAAGCCACTGAATACGCCGCCCAAGTCGCCCGCGGACTCGCCGCCGCCCACGACAAGCACATCGTGCATCGCGACCTCAAGCCCGAAAACATTTTTCTGACCAAGGACGGCCGCGCCAAAATCCTCGACTTCGGCCTCGCCAAGCTCACCGAGTACAACCCCGACGAAGCGCGCACTTCGGCTCCCACCGAAGGCGGTACTACCCCGGGCATGGTCCTTGGCACGATCGGCTACATGGCTCCCGAGCAGGTGCGCGGCCAGCAGACCGACCACCGCTGCGATATATTCGCCTTCGGCGCCATCCTCTACGAAATGCTCTCCGGCAAGCGCGCCTTTCGCGGCGACACCACCGCCGACACCATGAGCGCCATCCTCAAGGATGACCCGCCGGACCTGACCGAAACCAATCGTTCCGTGCCGCCGGGCGTCGAGCGCATCGTCCGCCATTGCCTCGAAAAAAATCCCGAAGAGCGTTTTCAGTCGGCGCGCGACATCGCCTTCGGGCTTGAGGCGCTGTCCGGCACCTCGACCAGCGCCATCGGATCTGTCGCGGCGCAGGCGGCTGGCGCAGAACGCTCACACCGCCGCGCCCTGTTCGCCACCGTCGGCACCGCCGGTTTGGTCATCGCCTGTGCGTTGACCTGGTGGTTGGGCACGCGTAGCGCTCGTGGACCGCTGCCGAACTACAAGCCGATCACCTTCCGCAGCGGCCTCATCGGCAACGCTCGTTTTGGGCCTGATGGCCAGACCGTCTTCTATTCCGCCGCGTGGGAAGGCGGCGCCGGCGACATCTACACCGGACGAGCCGACAGCCTGGGCGAAAGGCCTATGGGTTTTCCGGGCACTGAACTCCTGGCCATCTCCTCCGCCGGGGAAATCGCCATCCGTACTACGACCGCGCGCTCCAACTTCGCTTCCCGGGGAGTTATGTCGGTCGTGCCGACCGCCGGCGGCGCGCCCCGCCCGATCATGGACAACGTTGAAGACGTCGACTGGTCGGCCGACGGCAAGCAGATGGCCGTTGTACGCTTCGATCCGTCGAAGGAAGAGTGGCGCCTGGAATATCCCGTCGGCAAGGTGCTGGTCGCGGGATCGAACTGGGTCAGCGATCCCCGCATCTCCCGCGACGGGAAGTCTATTGCCTTTTTCGATCACGGAAACTCGATCGGTGACGATCGCGGCGATGTCGCCATGGTCGACTTGAACGGCAAAAAAACCACACTCTCAACCGGTTGGTCGAGCCTGCAAGGTCTCGATTGGTCGCCAAACGGTCAGGAAATCTGGTTTACCGCCACCTCCACTGGCGTCCTTCACAACCTGTACGCAGTCAGCATGAGCGGGAAACTTCGCCGTCTCGCCAGCATGCCTGCTGACGTGGTTCTTCAGGACGTGGCGGCCGACGGAAGCGTTCTGCTCAGGAAGCAATCCAGGCATTTCGAGCTCTACGGCGGCGGCGACGGACAAACCGCCGAGCGCAAGCTCGACTGGCTGGACTGGTCCCATCTCGACAACATCTCGGAAGACGGCAAGTACATCCTCTTTGACGAGGAAGGCGAGGGCGGCGGCCCCGATTACACCGTGTACATGCGTCCGACGGACGGTTCGCCGGCCATCGCCCTGGGACGCGGCTACGGGGTGGCTTTTTCCCCGGATGACCGTTGGGTCCTCACGGCGACCGCCAAATCCCCCGAGCAATTAATCCTGCAGCCCACCGGCGCGGGAGAAGCGCGCACCCTCACCCACGACCAGATTGATCACATTGCTGGGCGATTCCTGCCCGACGGCAAGCGTGTCCTCTTCTATGGCCGCGAACCAGGACGTCCCGCCCGGCTCTTTCTCCTCGATCTCGATAGCGGCGCGACCAAGCCGATTACTCCCGAGGGAGTTGTCGGTCGTGTCCTCTCTCCGGATGGAAAGTACGTCGTTGTGAAATCGAAAGGCGGCTACGTGAAGTGGCCGGTCGAGGGCGGCGATTCCATTCCCATCGCTGGATTGGCACTCAACGAGGTCCCAATTGGCTGGACCGACGACGGCCGACAGCTCTACGTTGTTGTACCCACCGAAGCCCGGCCCCGGCGCGTTTACCGTTTCGATCTCGCCACCGGGAAACAGACTCTTTGGAAAAGCCTTGGCCCCACGGACTGGACCGGTTCCGGCGGCGCATCAAGTCCCTACATCAGCCGCGACGGAAAACATTATGTGTACTCCGTCAATCGGACGCTCGCTGACCTCTACGTGGTCACCGGCCTTAAGTGAGATCCGTTTGCGTGAAGCAGGGAAAGGGACGGCCAGCTTTCGGAAGGGCGCGGCTTCCGCTGTTCCGGTTTCGGAAGGGCGCGGCTTCACAGGCCACTGAAAACTCGGTTTCGCGGTCGCTTTGAAGGGGCGCGGCTTCAGCCGCGCCG
>JBOGLI010000091.1:0-5952 GCA_050746165.1 Terriglobales bacterium
TCCGTGGTCATCCGTGGGAATCCGTGGTGAATTTCTTCCTTGACGCAACGATTCGATTCTTTCTCTGTCAAGGAAAATCGTGAGCGGCGCAATTTTTCCTTCCCAAAACTGATTTTCCGCAAGCAAGTTTCGGGCCGCAATTCATGCGTGCAACGCTTGCGGTTTGGTTTGCTTCTATCTCCTCGGGTGTAGAATCCACTGCAGTACGAATGTGGGCACACGGGTTTTTCACCTGTGCACGAGGCGTCAGGCATGAATGTCCACACCAGCTATAAGAACTTAGATAAAACTCCCGACCTAGAACGCGAAATCACTCAACAACTGGAAAAACTGGGCAAGCGGCTGCAGGTCTTCCGTCCTGACCTGGTGCACCTGCGCGTGACGCTGGACCATACCAGCGACCGCGAAGGCTTCACCATGACAGCCGACCTGCGCCTGCCGTCCGGCGACATTGCCGCGCGCGAAAGCGCCCCAACGGCGTCGGCGGCGATCAAGACCGGCTTCGACCAGCTCATCGAGCAGCTTGCCAAGCACAAGGACCACCTGCGCGCGGAGTGGAAGTGGCCGCGGAGGCGCCGGGTGGGACGAACGCGTCCCGAGCCGCAGGTCCCGTTCGAGGAGACGCTGGCGGCGGTGCAGACGCCGAAGATTTCCGAGCAGGACATCAACGGCTACATCGACGCGAACATGGCGCGGCTGTTCCGCTACGTCGAGCGCGAGTTGCAGTACCGGGAGAACTCGGGCGCGCTGCAGCGCGGGCAGGTCGCACCGGAAGAGGTGATCGACGAAACCGTCGCCACTGCGCTGACCGACAATGGCGAACGGCCGGAGCGCATCTCGCTGGAGCCATGGCTGTACCGGCTGGCGTTGCGCGCCATCGACGAGGTCGAGCACCGTAACGGAGATGAGAATGTAGATTCCGTTCCACTCGATCACGCGCCGCGTCCGGACCACAACATGCAGGTTGGAGCAGACGAGAACCAGCTCCAGTTCCACCAACCCGATGAGGCCATGGCGAACGAGGACCTGATCGCCGATTCACGCACAGCCACACCGGAAGCATCGGCCTATTCGGACGAGATGATCAACATCGTCGAGGCGACGTTGCTGCAGGCGAATCCCGAGGACCGCGAGGCGTTTCTGCTTTATGCGGTGGAGGGCTTCACGCCCGACGAGATCTCCGCCATCAGCGACCGGTCGGTGGAGCACGTGCGGAAATCGGTGGCTTCCGCGCGCGATTTTCTACGCCGCGCACTGCCCATGCCCGACGAGTTCAAGGACAAGCTTCTCCAACACGCAAAAATCGCTTAACGTCCCACCCTTTCGCGCCAAAAGCGGGCGCGAAAAGGGTGGGCCACCCCCATCCGCAAGGGTGGGCCACTCCCATCCGCAAGGGTGGGCCATCTCGTTGCAGTTCCTCTTGCAGGAGGACGTTGAATGATCACTCGCGAAAACATAAGAGAGCTGGCGAGCTTCGAAGCGCGCGAAGGCTGCGCGGTCAGCTTCTTCTATCAACCCGTAACGCCGACCAACAAATCGCACCGCGAGGAAGCGATTCTAATCAAGGACCTGGTGCGCGAGGCCCAACGCGAAGCCGAAAAGCAGGGTCGCGACGGCTGTGCCCAGCCCGACCTCGACCGCATCCAGGAAATCGCCGAACGCTTGCATGGAAACGGCGGGCGCGCCAAGGCAATTTTCGCCTCCGCGAAAGACAATTACTGGCGCGAATTCGACCTGCCGCCGCGCTTCACCGAGACGCGTCTGTTCATCAACAAGCATTTTCATCTGCGGCCGCTGACGGCGATTGCCGACGTGCTCCCGCGCCTGCTGATCGTGCTGCTGGACCGCACCAAGGCGCGCTTCCTCGAACTGTGGATGGACGAGATCCACGAGCGCGACCAGTTCCGCATGACGAACGAGATCACGCGCCGGGGCCGCAGCGACGGCTTTGCCGGATACGAGGCCGGGCACGCCGAGCGCCACGTCGATAACGAAGCCATGCATTTTTATAAGGAAGTGGCCGAGCGCATGAAGGACCTGTACGACTCCGGCTTCGAACGCTTCCTCGTCGGCTGCCGCGACGATGCCTGGCCCGAGATCGAGCCGCACCTGCATCCCTACGTGAAGCAGCGCTTCGTCGGACATTTTGCGATCGACCCGGCGACAAACGACCTGGGCCGCATCCGTACAGAGGCCGAGCGGCTCTACAACGAGTACCGCCTGAACCGGCGCGCTGGCCTGGTGCGCGAGGTGGTTGGCCAGGAAAAACGCGACGGACGTGGCGCCGTCGGGCTGAAGAAAGTGCTGGACGCGCTCGAGAAGGGCGAGATCCAGACGCTGCTCATCAGCCGGAAGTTCTCCGCCCCGGCAAGCGAGTGCCCGAATTGCGGACACATCGACGCCAACGTCGCCGAACAGTGCAGCGCCTGCGCGTCGAAGACGCACGAACTCGAGGATGTTTCCGATCGGCTGCTCAGCATCGCGATCAGGAACGGTATCGAGATCATCCACATGCACGACGATCCGGCTTTCGAGTCCACCGGCGGCGTCGCCGCGCTGCTCCGCTTCCGCGCCGATCAGAATACGGAAGTTCGGAAGGCGGGATAGTTAAGGGCTCATGGCACATGGCTCATGGCTCAGGGCCTAAGCCAATACGCGAAGCTCGGGCATCGCTCGAGCTTCTTTTATTTGCGAACCATGCCGCCTATGCCACGACCATGGAGCCATGTGCCCTAAGCCTTGCGCCGTGAGCCTTGAGCCTCGTGCCCTGCACTGTTATGCTTTCCCGGCTTTCGTGAACGCTGGAGAGTGTAATGAAGCGCAGAGATTTCCTCACTACGACCGCGCTCGGATCGATTGCCCTCGGCCTGGACGCGCAAACCACCACCACCAAGCAGGACGGCCACGGCCGCGAATCCATGCAGGAAGCCGCGCCCACGGGCAAGGCTCCCGCGCAGCCGGTGATGGTTTCCAGCGCCAATGGCTTTAACGGCATGGATAAGGGCTACCAGATGCTGCTGGACGGCGGCGACACGCTGGATGCGGCGATCGCCGTCGGACAGACGCAGGAAGATGACGCCAACGACATGAGCGTCGGCCTCGGCGGTCTTCCTGACGAAGACGGCCGCACCACGCTCGACTCCTGCTGCATGCACGGTCCCACGCGCCGCGCCGGTTCGGTGGGATGCATCAGCTGGACGAAGAACGCCGCGCGCCTCGGTCACGCGGTCATGACTCATACCGGCCACGTGATGCTGGTCGGCACCTATGCCGATACGTTCGCCAAGGACATGGGATTTCCCAACGATCTGGTTCTGACCGAGCGCGCGCGCCAGGTCTGGATGCTGTGGAAGGAATATCACTCGGGCGCGGACTGGTGGGGTCCAAGCCTCTCCGATCCGGAGTACACGCCGCCGGCCAAGAGCGCGAACGAGATCAACATTTACGACGTGCAGTTGCGCAGGCTGCGCGATGCCGCCGCCGATCTCGGCATCCCCGAACAGTTCCGCACGCAAGCGATTCTCGCCGTGCTGGTTCCGCCGCATGGAACCATTCACGTTTCCGCGCTCAAACCGAACGGTGAGATGTCGGGCATGACGACCACCAGCGGGCTGGCGTGGAAGATTGCCGGGCGCGTGGGCGATTCGGCCGTGATCGGTGCCGGCTCTTATACCGATCAGGATGTGGGGTCGGCGGGCGCGACGGGCAGCGGAGAAGAAAACATCCGCATCATGGGCGCGCATACGATTGTCGAGAACATGCGGCATGGAATGTCGCCGCGGGATGCGGGCATCGACGCGCTCAAGCGCATCGTCCGCAATTATAAGAACGACATGAACAAGCTCCAGTACGTGAGCATGACCTTCTACGTCCTGCGCAAGGACGGCGAGTATGCTGGCGTCAGCCTTTGGAGCGGCGCGCCCGAACATCCCACGCAGTTCTGCGTGCACGACGGCAAGGGGAAACGGCTGGAAGACTGCACGTCACTGGTCAAGGGCGTGGGCTCGGAATTTCCGCCGACACCCAAGGCGCTGGAAGACGCGATGCGCCGGCTGCGCGGGCAGCGCCAACAGCGGGGGCAACAGAGTCCGCGATGAAAATCGACCGCGTCCTTCTGACAATATGCGCGCTACCTCTGGCTGCGTGGTCGCAAGCCGCGCCACAGCTTCATCCTGCGCCGAAGCCGGCGCCCCCGCCAATCCACCGCCACGCCGCATCGGTCATCGTTCGCGACGCCACCTTCCAGAGCGCCTCGCTTGGCCGGGAGATGAAGTACCGCATTATTTTGCCTGCCGAGTACGGAACCTCCGGAAAGCGATACCCGGTGCTCTACCTCCTGCATGGGCTGACCGGTCATTTTGTCGATTGGGAATCGCGCACTCATCTTGATGACTACGTTGCAGGGCTTCCGCTCATCATTGCCATGCCCGAGGGGGATGACTCCTGGTATACGAACTCCACGACCCAGCGAACGATTCTCGAATCCAAGATGGAATTCGGTAGCCGCCCCGTTGTCCGTAAACCGTATGCCGTAAACCGACCTTGATACGCGCAACGCCGGTGTTCCGGTATCAACATCGGCCAACCACACATGAGAAGAGCGCGACCTTCCCCGGTTACGTCGGGGAAAAAGTCTTTCGCAATATAGGACTAATCCTCCATTGTCGCAATTGACGGCAGGGGTAGACTGTAAGTATCCCCCGTGAGTCTTGCCGTCGTTGGATACCCAATGAGAAGATTCTTCATAGTTGTCATCATCTCCTGTTGCTGGTTGTTGTCATCATGCGGCGGCGGGTCCACTTCCTCAGCGCCTACCCCGAGCAACCCAGCGCCGGCCATCCAGTCGCTGAGTCCAGTAAGTGCCGCTGCAGGCACGGGTGCTTTCACGCTGACTGTCAACGGTTCAGGATTCGTGTCGGGATCCGCGATCACGTGGAATGGTTCGCCAAAGGCAACTAACTATCAAAGCGCTACGCAGCTCAGCGCGGCAATCACCGCGACAGATCTGGCGACGGAAGGAAGTGCAATAGTAGCCGTAGTCAATCCATCCCCGGGCGGAGGGCAAGCTTCGTCGAATTTCACGGTATCGCCTCCGGCTGTTCCGGTCGTGACCAACGTCACCCCCGACTCTGTTGGGGTCGGATCTGCAGGGGCAACACTGACGGTAACCGGCAACAATTTCATCCGCAGCTCGACAGTGCAGTGGAGCGGTTCGCCTCGTCCGACGACCTACGTCGACAACACAAAGCTTACGGCAACGACCACGTCGAGCGATGTTGCAACGGGAGCGTATGTTCCCGTCACTGTGAGTACTCCCGGTACAGGCGCCTCGGCGGCGGCCACGGTCACCGTCCTTTATCCCCTGCCGACAACCACGTCAATCCAACCTCCGACCGTCACGATGGGCAGCGCCGCATTCACCGTCACGGTGACGGGAACGAACTTTTTCGCCGGAGCGCTGGTGTATTGGAACAACGCGAGCCGCGTCACGCAATACATCAGTTCCACGCAACTGACCGCTTCTATCTTAGCGTCCGACGTCGTGAGCGCGGGCACGGCATCCGTGACCGTCCAGAACCCATCCCCGTCGGCAGGAATATCGAACGTTGTTGCCTTCAACATTGGCAGTTCCGTACCTCAGATCACGCAAATCACACCTGGCAGTGGTTACGCGGGAGACACGACGCTGACGCTCGACATTCAAGGCGCAGGTTTTTTGCCAACGTCGTCTGTCCAGATCGGCAATCTCGACATGACGAAACTCCAGTTCTCGCTCAACCATGTAAGCAGTACTGAATTGCAGATTTCAAACTTTGGATCGTTGCCGGTCGGGGACATACCGGTGACTGTTACCAATCCGGCGCCGGGAGGCGGCACTTCGGCGCCCTTCACTTTCCACAGCCTGGCGTTTGCTGCAGGTGTGCAAAGCATCCTCGTTTCCATTGATCCTGC
>JBOGLI010000092.1:0-3337 GCA_050746165.1 Terriglobales bacterium
CTGCACACGAGCCGCGTATTCCAGGCGATTATTATCATCGGCGCGCTGACGGGAATGCTGTAGTCGCTGCTCGTCTTCCAGTACGGGCAGACGCGCATCTGGTTCGCCATGTCGCGCGACCGGTTGCTCCCGGGGATCTTCTCAGTCGTGCACAAGAAATTCAAGACTCCGCACTGGTCCACGTGGATCGCGGGATTTGCGGTCGGCATTCCGGCGGGCATGGTCGATATCGGCGACGCCGCCGACCTGTCGAATATAGGGACGCTGTTCGCGTTTGTGCTGGTTTCGTTGGGTGTGATCGTCTTACGGCGGACGCAGCCCGAACGCCCGCGCGGCTTCAAAGTCCCGCTGGTACCGCTGTTCCCCATCATTTCGGTCGTTTTGTGTGGCGGATTGATGACCGGCCTCACCGTCATTACATGGCTGCGGTTCTTTATCTGGCTGGCGCTGGGGCTGATCATCTACGCCCTCTACAGCCGGCACCACAGCGAGTTCGCGGGAATCAGTAATAAGTAATGAGTAATAAGTAATAAGCCATGTCGGACTCCGGAACCCGCCCAAACTCCGGGTGAACCCATTACTTATTACTTATTACTTTATGTCCTTCGACAACGAAGCTTCGGAGTTTATCCGCGCTCTTCCCAAGGCCGAGTTCCATCTCCACCTCGAGGGCTCTGTGGATCCGCCCACGTTGTGCGAACTCTCGCGCCGTCATAACACGCCCATTCCGCCCGAGAACAATAACTACGGCGAGAGTCCCGACAGCGGCCGCGAACTGACCGAACCCGATGTAGAGGCCCTGTATCGTTACCAGGATTTCTTCGGTTTCCTGATGGCGTTCAAGGCCGTCACCGAGCGCCTGCGCACCGCCGACGACTACGAACTGATTACGTATCGCCTGATGCAGCGACTCAAAGAAGACAATGTCGTCCACGCCGAGGTGTATGTCAGCGTCGGCGTGGTGCTCTGGCGCGGCTTCGACTTCGACCCGCTCTTCGAGGGCATGGAGCGCGGGAGAGCGCGCGGGGAGAGGGATTTCGGCGTGTCGCTGCTGTGGATCTTCGACGCCGTCCGCCACTTCGGCGCCGAAGCGTGCGAGCGCGTGGTCGATAAGGCGATTCACTTTCGCGAGCGCAACGTCGTCGGCATCGGTATCGGCGGCGATGAGCGCCGCGGTCCCGCCGAATGGTTTCGCGACGCCTACGCGCGCGCCAAGCAGCATGGCTTGCGCCTGACCGCGCACGCCGGCGAGAGTGCCGGGCCCGAATCGATTCGCGCCGCTCTCGACATCCTCGGCGCCGAACGGATCGGCCACGGACTCACCGCCGCGCAGGATCCCGGGCTGGTCCGCGAGTTGGCCGAGCGGCAAGTTCCCGTCGAGATCTGTCTCAGCAGCAATCTCCGAACCGGCTGCTGCGCCTCGCTCGCTGCCCATCCCCTGAAGCAATACGCCGACGCCGGCATGCTGGTGACGCTCAACACCGATGACCCGGCGATGTTTGGCACCACCCTCTCGCGCGAATATCAACTGGCGCAGGAAACGTTCGGGTTCAGCGACCAGCAGTTACGGCAATTCGCCGAGAATGGCGTGCGCGCGTCTTTTCTGCCCGACGGCAAGAAAGCAACACTCCTCGCGCGGTTAGACCGCAAGATGTGAGGTTCTCCCGGCCTACATAGCCGGCGCGTTCTCGACCTGCATCTTGCTCAGCTTGAAATCGAATACCACGCGTTCGGTTGCCAGGACGCCGATTGTCGGATGAACGAACTCCAGGACCGCACTGCCGTCCTTCGGCAATTCTTTCGGACGCTCGAAGGTGAACTGGAACGCGTCGTCGCCCGCGATGTACGCGACTGGGCTCATCCGCTGGCCTGCCACCGACAGAAAGACGATAGGCTTAAGCGTCTCCACCGTCTGTTGAACCCAATAGCGGCGTATTTCGGCGAGATAGTTCGGCGTGTTGGATTCGAAGCGGACGTAAAAGATGATCGCGTCCTGCGGCGCGTTCAGGTATTCATTGGTGCGGGTGTCAACCGCCGCCTTCTGATCGTTGTTCATGTTGTCGTACTTGGCTTGCAGTTGCAATTGGCGAACGACCGCGCGGCGAACAGGAGTGGCGGAGCGGATCTGTGTCGTGTAGCTGATTTGGGGCGTGGATTGCCGGCTGGTGTCCATACCCGCATCCGGACCCGCCGAGGGCATGTGGACGCCCGCAGTACCGCCCACAGGACCTGTGGCTCGTCCCACTCCGGTCATGGTGATCGACGATAACGTCACTTTGTGCGCCCACGGAGAATCGGTAAGCATTTTCTCCGCTTCGGCCTTCGACCACTTGGAGTAGTCTTTTTTCACCCAGAAGTCTTCGGCCGCAGCCAGTACGAACGCAATACAAAGAACGAAAAACACAATTACTGCGCGTCGATACATATTGCCTCCCATGTTCAGCTTATAAAGGGCCCTGCATGATAACGCATGCCGGCGTATGTGTCTCCAGGCTAGGCAAGTGATGAAAATGGGGGCGGCCGAAGCCGCCCCCTGCGTCGCTTACATTCAGCAGCGGGTTAGAAGGTCAAACGACCGCTAATCTGCAGCTTGCGTGAGCTGTTGTTGGTTGAGGTAATGCGCCCGAAGGTCGTGCTGTTGACTTCCTGGTCGCCGATGAAGAATACCGGGTGGTTCGGCAAGTTGAACGCGTCCACACCCAGTTCGAGGCCGATGCGCTCGGTGATCCGCGTCGTCTTCGCCAGCCGCATATCCAGGTTCTGGTAGCGCGGACCGGTAAAGGCGAGCAGGCCGAGGTTGCCGACGCCGCCAGCCGCCGGGTTCATGAATATCTGGTTGAACGACGTGGAGGCGGTGTTGTTCTGATTGTCCGCACCCACCGCGCGACCATCGCTTCCGATGACAGCGGGATCGATGAAATAGACATTCCCGTTCGCAGTCTGATGAATCCCCATCATCGCCTGGATCTGGGCTTGCTATAAGGAAGAAACCGCCGTCTGCGTGCTTGACCGGGCGCCGCGGTTGAAGGTACCGCGGGCCGACAGGATGGAGAACGGAGCGCCGGACTGGATATTGTAAATACCCGACAGTGTCCAACCGCTCACCATACGGTCCACGACCGGGCCTGCCGTGCCCAGGAGCCAGTGTCCCTTGCCGACCGGCAATTGATATACGGCATTCATCTTGAATGCATGCCGCAGATCGTAGTTCGAGGGTCCCTTGTCCAGTCGGGGCCGCGCGTTGTCGAGCAGAGGATCGAAGCGCGTCTGGCCGTTGTCGCCCGGCGTGTCGCTCAGGTCCTTCGACCAGGTGTAATTGGCCTGGATCTGCGTGCTG
>JBOGLI010000093.1:0-7243 GCA_050746165.1 Terriglobales bacterium
GTATAATCGCGCGCACTGGGGTGAAACGATGAATATCGACAACCTATTTCGTGTGGACGGCCGCACCGCGTTCGTGACCGGAGCATCCTCGGGATTGGGTGTTACCTTCTCCGAAGCTCTTTCCGCGGCAGGCGCCAACGTCGTCCTCGTGGCCCGTCGCGAGCAACGCCTGCAAGAGCTCGCGCGCAAACTCGAAGCCGATGGCGGAAAAGCGCTGGTACTGCCCTGTGACGTCGCCGACGCCAACCAGGTCGAAGCCGCCATCGCCCGCGCCTGGGATCATTTCGGCCGGGTCGACATCGTCGTGAACAATGCCGGGATCGTCGCCGAAGGACCTGCCGTCCCGGAGAAGATTTCCGCCGAAGCGTTTGCCGCCACGATGCAGGTGAACCTCTTCGGCACGTTTTATGGGTGCCAATCGGCAGCCACTCGCATGTTGGCCGACGGCGGCGGCGGCAGCATCATCAACATCTCATCGGTCGCCGGACTCGGCGGCACTCCCGATTTCCCCGCCGCTTACCAGGCGTCGAAGGCCGCAGTCCTCAATCTGACGCGCGCGCTGGCCGTCAGCTGGGCTGACCGCGGTGTTCGCGTCAATGCCATCGCGCCCGGCTGGTTTCTCACGGAAATCAACGAGCAGGTGCTCGCCCATCCCGATTTTCGGCGCTGGGCGGAACAGGGTTCGGCCATGAACCGCATCGGTGCAGTCGACGAACTGATTGGAGCACTGCTGTTCCTCGCCTCGGATGCATCCACCTACGTAACCGGGCAAACCATTGTTGTGGACGGCGGAATGTCGGCATCGCTTGGCGTCTCGCGCCTGCCCGATTCGTTCAAGGATTTGCTTGCCGAGCAACTGCCGGGCGGCGCAGGCAAGCAGATTCGGCCAGTGACTAAAACCGCCAAAGCCGCGGATTAATTGCGCGATATCAGCGCACCAGGCACGGGCGCTTGTGATCGAACTTCCAGTTTGCGATCAGATGCTGCATCGCTGCGGCGTCATCGCGCTGCTTGGCGTCCAGCTTTTCGTAAACCCGGTGCGCTGCCTCGATCTGCTCCATGTCCACTTCCACTCCCAACCCGGGAGCTTCGGACACGGCGATCGCTCCCGCTTCGACCTTCAGCGGCTCCTTTGTCAACCGCTCCAGTCCTTCCTGCCAAATCCAGTGGGTATCGACGGCGGTGATGTTTCCCGCAGCGGCAGCGGCAACATGCGTGACCATCGCGAGGGAAATATCGAAATGATTGTTGGAATGCGAGCCCCACGTCAGGCCGATCTCGCGGCATAGCTGCGCGACGCGGACCGAACCCTGCATACCCCAGAAATGCGGGTCGGCCAGCGGAATATCGACCGCGTGAATCTGGATCGCGTGGCCGAGCTGCCGCCAGTCGGTGGCTACCATGTTCGTGGCCGTCTTCACTCCGGTCGCGCGCCGAAACTCCGCCATGATCTCGCGTCCGGAATAGCCGTTTTCAGCGCCGCACGGATCTTCTGCGTACGCAATCGGAGCATTCCGACACAGCCTTATCGCGTCCTCCAGCGACCAGCAACCGTTCGGGTCGATGGTGATCCTCGCCCGCGGGAACCGCTCCGCCACTGCCCTGACGGCCTCCATCTCCTCGCTTCCGCTCTTGACGCCACCCTTGAGCTTGAAATCAGTGAACCCATATCGCGCCTGAGCTGCTTCGGCCAGGCGAACGACCGCCGCAGTGGTAAGCGCCTCCTCGTGTCGCAGGCGCAGCCAATCGTCCTTGGAATCGCTGGTTGCATACGGCAGCCCGGTTTTCCGCTGGTCGCCGATATAGAACAGGTATCCAAGCACGGGCACGGAACTCCGCACTTGCCCTTCTCCGAGGAGCGCAGCAACGGGCACGCCAAGGTGCTGGCCCAGGAGGTCCAGTAGCGCCGCCTCCAGTGCGGTTGCAACGTGCACCATCGTGCGCTGATCGAAAGTTTGCAGCCCGCGTCCTGCCGCATCCCGATCGCGAAACTGCGTGGCGACCGACTGCAGGATGCGGTTGTACTGTCCAATCGACTCCCCGACCACCAGCGAGCGCGCTTCGTCCAGCGTCCCGCGAATGCGCTCTCCGCCGGGCACTTCTCCGACGCCGGTATGGCCCGAACTGTCTTTCAGGATCACGATACTTCGAACAAAGAACGGCCCGTGCGCGCCGCTTAGATTGAGCAGCATGCTGTCGCGTCCGGCGACGGGGATGACCTCCATCTCGCGAACCACCGGTGCGCCCGAAAATGTTTCCGTGCCGATTGCGTTCATGAAGTTCTGAGTTCCACGCGTTTGATCTCGCCGACCACCAGCAGATAGCTCAGCAGCGCGCCCAAGCCATTGGCCGCCACAAAAACCAGCGCCCAATTAAATGAGCCGGTGGCATTCAGGATATAACCGATCACGATCGGGGTCGTGATCGCCGCCACGTTGCCGAACATGTTGAACACGCCACCGCTCAAGCCGGCAATTTGTTTCGGCGAAGTGTCCGCCACCACCGCCCAGCCGAGCGCGCCGAATCCCTTGCCGAAAAATGCCAGCGCCATCACGGCGATGATCGCCACCAGCACGTGCACGTAGTTGCAGGCGACGATCGCCATCGACATCAGCATGCCGGCCACGATCGGCAGCTTGCGCGCAAACGTCAACGAATATCCCTTCCTCAGCAGCCAATCGGATGCGACGCCACCGAGCAGTCCGCCAACGAATCCGCACACCGCCGGGATCGCGGCAACGAATCCAACCTTCAGGATCGACATGTGCCGCGCTTCGACCAGGTACACCGGAAACCAAGTCAGAAAAAAATATGTCAGGCCGGTGATGCAGTATTGCCCCATGTAAACGCCCAGCAGCATGCGGTTCCCGAGAAGCTGGCGAATGTATCCCCAATTCGGCCCGGCGCTGTTCCGCTCCGTCTTGCGGTCGTCCATGTTCACCAGGCCGCCGCCTTCAGCGATGTACTGCAATTCGGACTCGCTGATCCGCGGGTGCTCGCTCGGGCTATACACCAGCTTCCACCAGGCAATCGTCAGTACAATCCCCAAGCCGCCCATTGCATAAAAAACGTACGGCCAGCCGAATGCGTGAGTGATCCAGCCCATGATCGGGGAGAACAGCACGAGCGCGAAATACTGCGATGAATTGAAGATTGCAGATGCCGTTCCCCGCTCCGCTGTCGGGAACCAGGCGGCGACGATACGGCTATTTGCTGGAAATACCGGCCCTTCGGCGATGCCCAGTAAAAGGCGCAGCGTGAGAAGCAGCCAGAGCGCTCCCGTGACGCCAAAATGTCTTGCGAAACCCTGGCCGAAGGTGAAGATCGACCAGAACAGCAGTCCGAAGCCGTACACGCGCTTCGACCCAAAGCGGTCCAGCAGCCATCCGGAGGGCACCTGCGCCAGCACGTAGGACCATCCGAATGCGGAAAAGACGTATCCCATCGCAACCGCGTTCAGCCCGAGTTCCTTCGAGATGTCGCTTCCGGTGATCGACAGCGTCGCCCGCACCGCATAGTTCACGGTGGAAGCGAAGAAGATCATGAAGACGATCAAGTAGCGGACGCGAGTGCGCATGGCTTGTGGCGCGCGCAGGGGACGAGTTCCGCTTCCCACAGAAAGGGTGCCCATGTGGCATCGAAGGCGCCCCACACCCCGGGCCGCCGGTCCGGCCAGCATAGCGCAGATTCCGTATTCCGGAACCTTCGTTTCATCGTCTGAACTCTGCGCGATTTGCGCTGCACCCCCTCAGTTGACCGATTTGCTCTCGGTTGTTACGTTGCTTGGTTCGTATTCATTTGCAATTTGAGGTGATGGATTGAAGCACGACGATAGCAAGAACGTTCCCCACCCAAGCCACACCGGCGTGGGTGGGTCACCCCAAAGTGCAGGCACGGGCATCGATCGCAAGCTGCACGATCCGGTGGAAGACAAGCTGGTCCCTCTAGCTCCGCTCGATCTCGGCGAAATTAAGTCGGTGAACGATCTTGTCACCGCCATGGGAAGTACGGCGTTCACAGGGCGCCAGGTGGGGCAGGCCGCCGATGTACTGGAAGCCATGGCGCGCGATCGCGACTGCACCATCGTCATGACCCTGGCCGGCGCCATGACGGTCGCCAAGCAGGGCCTGATTATCTGCGACCTGATCGACCGCGGCATCGTTCGGGCGGTCGTCTCCACCGGCGCCCTCATGGCGCACGGCCTCGTCGAGGGCATCGGCCGCTCGCACTACGTGTACGACGAGAAGCTCAACGACGTCGAACTCTATGAGGCGGGGTACAACAGCGTCTACGACACGCTCGAACCCGAAACGAATCTCGACGAGGTCCAGCGCGTTTTTTCCGAAGTGCTGAAGAACTGGAATGCGGACGAGACCGCCTGCTCGTGGAAGATCAACCGCGCCATCGGCGAGTACCTGAGCAAGCATGTTCCCGGCCGGGCGATCCTGAAATCGGCGTTTGACAAGAATATTCCCGTATTCGTGCCCGCCTTCAGCGATTCGGAGATGGGCCTGGACTTCTCGCTCCATAATCGCGCCCTCGCCAAGGCGGGAAAATCCAAGATTCGCTTCGATCCCTTCGAGGACGTCGAGCACTTCGCCGACACCATGCTCACTCGCCAACGCATGGGAATTTTCACCATCGGCGGCGGCGTTCCCAGGAACTGGTCGCAACAGCTCGGGCCCTACCTCGAGTTGCGCCACCGGCGTGGCGGCGAGGACGTGCCCCTCAAGCGCTATCACTTCGGCCTGCGCATCTGTCCGGAACCGGTGTATTGGGGCGGACTGTCGGGCAGCCCTTACAGCGAGGCGGTTTCCTGGGGCAAGTTCGTGCCGCCGGAAGAGGGTGGCCGCCTCGCGGAACTGTTCCTCGATGCCACCGTCGGGCTTCCGCTCGTGTGCGCCGCGGTGTTCGAAAGGCTGGGGAAATAAGTTTCAGTTTCGAGTTTCAAGCTTGCCAATAGTAAGAGCCAGGGCGTAAGCGATGCCCTGGCTCTTAACAACTTGAAACTGAAACTACTCGAAGATAAGAATCGCCGCCGCGATCGTCGTCGTCCACTTGCCGCGCTTATCGCCGATCGCCGACTGCGTCACGTTCATGGTGCGCACGATCTTGTTCGAAAGCCGGTACACTTCCTTCTTTTCGTCCCACGATTTGTCCGGGTCGAACTCCACGTCGAGAGTAGTGGCGAGCATCTCCGCCGCCAGTTCCTCGGCGTAATCGCCGGCCTGCTGGTCGGTCTCGCCGAAGGAATGATGTTCGCTCAGGTAGCCGTAGGTGCTGCGGTCGGAGGGAATCGCCACGCCGATGCTCGACGCGATCAGCCGGTGCGGCTCGCGCGTGGAGTTTTCCGCTACCACCGCAAACGTGACCTCGCCCGGACTCAGGTACTTCAATCCGTTGGCCCGCGGGATTAATTTGCAGTTGGGCGGGAAAATGGACGACACGCGCACCAGGTTCTGCGCCGCGATGCCGGCGTCGCGCAGCGCCAACTCGAACGAAGTCAGGCGCTCCTTGTGCTTGCCGACGCCTTTCGTGAGGAAGATCCTCTTTGGGACCATGTCCTTGGCCAATTCATTTGCCTCCACACCTTTGAGAATCGTTCAAAAATAACACGAGCGAATATGTCGTAAAGCGCAAAGTGACGCCCAATGTTAATTTTTCGTGACGAAACCTCGGCTCCTGTCGAGGAAGCTCAGTGCAATTCTTGATTAGGACGGCCTTCAGGCCGTCCTAATCAATGCTGGATCTTAACGGCTTCAGCCGCTGAGGGAATCTGCGCTAACCGGATCTTTTGGCCACTCTACGATCCGTGCGCTCGGACTTTGCCTTTGATCTTCACGGCGATGTCGATGAACGCCAGCGCCGCCCGCGAAAGCGCCTTGTCCTTGCGGAAGACCAGCGCCAGGTCGCGCCGGACGGTGGCGTCGGAGATTTCGACCGCGACCAGTGTCCTCGCCTTCACTTCCACCGCCACGTTGGAGCGCGCGATAAACCCAATCCCCACCCCGGCCGCCACGAACCGCTTCAGAAGCTCGCTGGAATCCAGTTCCATGGAAATGTTCATCTTCAGCTTGCGTTCGTGGAAAAGCTGCTCCAACGAGTCCCGCGTCCTGCCATGTTCTGGTACGAGCAGCGGGTACTGCGCCGTCCGTTCCATCGTCACCGACTTCGATGACGCCAGCGCATGCCCCGGCTGCACGATCACCACCAGTTCGTCGCGGTGGATCTGCACGACCGTCAGCCGGTTGTCATTCACCGGCAGCGCCAGAACGCCGAAATCCACCGTGTTCTCGATCACCGCCTCGAGGATTGCCGACGATTCCAGCCGGTCGATGTTCACCGCGACCGCCGGATACTGGTTCTTGAACTCCGCGAATACCTCGGGCAGAACATGGAGACAGGTGCCCTCGTTGGCGGCGACAATGATTTCCCCACGCGGAATCCGCTCCATCTCCCCGACAGCGGCAATGGCCGCTCGCCGCGCCGCCAGCGCCTCCTCGGAATAGCGCTGAAACAACTTCCCCGCCGCCGTGAGCGACACTTTGCCGCCGCTGCGGTCCAGCAGCTTCGCCCCGATCTCCTCTTCCAGCGCGCGTATCTGGGCTGAAATTGCCGGCTGCGTCCGAAAACGCTTCTCGGCCGCGCGGGAGAAGCTCAGGTGGCGCGCCACCTCGAGAAAGGTTTCAAGCTGATCGAAGTCCATAATCGCGATTGCGGAATTGCGGAATCGCGGAATTGTGGAATTGCTTTTCCACGCCGCAAATACCCGATTCCGCCATGCTTCACTCCGGCGCATCGGAAGCATACCACCCGAGGCAGCGAACGCCCGACCCGGATTTATGCCCAGAATGGAATTGTGAAGTGCTGATTTTTACTGCCGCTGACGCTCGATTGAGCGCCACGCGTGCCTATAATCCGGCTGTCAGGCTGGTTCTGGAGGTAAGCAATGCAATTGACACTCTCGCGTGAAGAGCAGGCCCTGCTGATCGACGTGCTCCAGGATTCGCCGCTCACCGCAGTTCGCAAGAACGCTCGCGACAAC
Organism: Terriglobales bacterium; assembly: GCA_050746165.1. Taxonomy (GTDB): domain Bacteria; phylum Acidobacteriota; class Terriglobia; order Terriglobales; family Acidobacteriaceae; genus DAISJI01. The sequence goes on from JBOGLI010000093.1 coordinate 7,046, forward strand.
CTGCTGAACCGGTTGCTGGACCACGATCTCGCTTTCCGATTCGACGAACTGGAGGACCTCTCGGACTTCCTCGCCGAAATCAGCCGCCGTCTCCATGACCAGTATCAGCGTACGGAAGACGAAATCATGCAGCGCCGCCAGCAGGCGGTGCAACGCATTCTCGATAAGGTGATCGAAGCGGAAGCGATGGTGTAGTTC
>JBOGLI010000094.1:0-2367 GCA_050746165.1 Terriglobales bacterium
GTCGTCCATCTTGCCCAGCCATGCCAGCAGCTTGGCGCCCGCATTGCGCGCGCTCGCCGTATCCACCTTCGGCGCGAATTCGTTATAGAGGATGGCGAACATCGGCGCGTCAGCGACCGACGTGTGTTCCTTCGGGTCGGGAAGATTGGAAAACACCGCATCGAACTGCTGCAGGGTCCAGGTCGACTTCGGCCCGGCAGCCTGCATTGCGGCCATCACTGCACGCGGCGGAACACTGCCGCGAGTGAGGGCTTCGCCGAGCATGCGCTCGACCGGTCCCAGCGCCTGACGAGGGCACTGGGACACAGCCGCGCTGATGGTCGCATCGGCCGCACTGAGCGACTCGGGGCGCATCGCATCCACCAACCCTGCGATCGATGCGCAGTCGACCATCCCCGTTTCCACCATTGAGGCCAGCGGCTTTTCACCGGCGGCGATCAGGCGCGCTTCGATCTGCGTTCCTTCGCGGACTAGCGCCTTTTTCGTCGCCGGCGACACGTCGTTCGCCAGTCGCGCGGCGGAGACAAGCACGCGCAGGCGGTCTTGGGGATCGTTCTGGGGGAGGGCGACCGCCGCATCCAACACGTTCAACGCGAACTTGCTCCGCACCGCGAACTGCTTCGCCGGGACCGCGTTCACCGACTGGCCCTCGCCGCTTCCGCTGTGGGTCGGGTGCGGTGGGACTTTTTGCGATTGCTGCGCAACCGCAATTCCAGTGAGCGCAAGCAGGACGATCATGGCCGAACGAAGGCGCAAAACAACTACCTCTCGGGGGAAAGTAGTCCCAGCTTACCGACTCATCTACTCTCACTCAATCGAGAGAGGAAGAAATATTGGGACAAGGGTTAAGGCTCAGGCACGAAGTTCTTAGTTCTTGGTTCTTGGTTCTTGGTCGTTGGTTGTTGGTAACCGAGATCGGTGAAAGCAACAGGCAATCAAATACCAATGACGAAAAACCAACAACCACCAACCGTTACCGCTTCGCCTCCGGCGGGCTCGTGTATTCGACGGGATTGGCGCGGTTGCCGAATTTGTCCACCGCAGTTGGGGTCGGCTCGGGACCGAATGTTCCGGTCGCGCGGCTCACATCGGTCTGCGTCATTGCGGTTCCCGGACCGATGCGTTCGCTTTCTGCGCGTACAGGCAGCTTTGCATTTTCCTGGCCTTTGCCTTCCATTCCAGCTTTGAAGTCGCGCAGTGCCTGGTCGATGTAACGTTCCAGGTGCTCGCCGGCGCTAGCGGCAAAGGGAGGCAGCCAGCGTGAGGGCGGCGCGTAGTTCATGGTGACCTGCACGAGCGTGTCGCTGCCGATGGGAGCGAAGGTAATTCGTCCCGTGTGTTTCGGTCCGTTGAGCGACTTCCAGCCGATCGCCTGGTTGGGGATGAACTGCTCGATGGCGGAGTCCCACTCCATGCTGCGCCCGTCCACCTTCACCTTCCAATGCGAGCGATCTCCGTCTTTGCGGATCTCCTCGACGCAATTGCTCCAGCGCGGCAGACGATCCATTTCAGCCCAGGCGCGGAACACTTCGTCCTGAGGACGGCCGATCTGGATGCTCTTCTCCAGCCGGATAACGCGGGCGTTACGGCGAAACAGGGTATTGACCAAGGCCACGCTGCCGAAGGTGAGACCTGCGCCTGCTGCGGCTCCCGCCGCGAATCCACGCCAATGCTTTGCCATGCTGCTCCCCCCTCGTAGCGCGCGGACTAAGATTCCACACAAAGGTGAGAGAGGTCCGAAGGCAGAGACGGTTGCCCGTGCAGTTTCACGTTTCACGTTTCACGTGAGCTGCGTGGCCAATTGCCATGAGCCATGCGCCGAATCAGGCTGCTCTGCGAGAGCTCGCATTGACCAGGCGTTTCAGTTCAAGCGCGTTGCGCACGGCGTAGCCGGCCTGGTCATTGTCGAAGTAGCAGTAGATCGCGCGCAGGCTGCGACTCCAACGGCGCATCTTTTCGGCCCAGGCGCCGAGTTGGGCGGAGCTGTAGCTGCCCTGGTACTTTCCGCCGGGACCGTGCAGCCGGATGTAGGTCCAGTCAGCGGTGATCGGCTCGGGAGACTGAAAGCGGTCGAGTTCGAACATACAGAATGCCGCGTTGAAGCGCCGCAGGAGCGCGTACGTTTCCTCGCGATGCCAGCTTGGTTCGCGGAACTCGAAAGCGTAAAGATGCTTTCGTGGCAACGCGGCGAGAAATGTCTCCAGCCGCTCGAGATTAATCTGCCAGCGGGGCGGGAACTGAAACAGGATCGGACCGAGCTTCTCTTTCAGGGATTCGGCGCGCGGGATCAGGTTTTCGAGCGCGTTCTCCGGGTCCTTCAGCTTCTTCATGTGCGAGATGAAGCGGCTGCCCTTGACGGCGAAGCAG
>JBOGLI010000095.1:0-3527 GCA_050746165.1 Terriglobales bacterium
GCTTCGCGCAGCTTGGGGTGCGTGGTCAGGCCGAGGTAGTTGTTCGAAGCGAGATTGATGACCTTCTTTCCGTCGAAGGTGCAGACCGCGTCCTGCTGGTCCTCGAGCACGCGCAGCTTGAAGTAGGTGCCCTTCTGCTTCAGGTCATTGAGCTGGTCGCCGAGATAGGAGAGCGGGTTGGTGCGGGTGGCAGTCGGCATAAAACCTCTCGCCGCGGAGCAACGCGGATTCGAAAACTCAATAGTGTAACGCGGCGATGATGCGATTGACTTAGCGTGGTGCGATTTCCCGCAGGATGCGCTCCGCCTGCCAGAGATGGCGGCGCTCGTGAGCGGCGATGATGCGGAAAGTGGAGTAGAGGTCGTACTTCAGGCGAGCGTCCACAGGCGACGGCAGGATCACGCGGTCGATCGCCTTACCATCCGAAATGCGCAGGAGCCGTTCGATCGCGCGCTGCGCCTCCATGAATTCTCCGATTAACTGCATGCGCTCAATGCGGCGGTCGCGTGGCGTCAAGACCGGTACCGCCTTGAATTTCATCCGATACGGCGGCTCGATGAACCAGGCGAGGAGGCGACCGGTCAATGTCGGCTTGTACGGCGGCGATCCCGCGGGCGCATTGGCGAGCGCCTCATCGATTCGTGGCGCCCACTCGTCGGCCGTACGCGCCAGGTGCGCAATACACTGCCCGACGGACCAACCGCCGCGCGCCGGCGCTGTCCAGAGCGCGTCTCCTGCCTGCATGACCAACTGGTCGGCGCGCACGCTGCACGCGCGCAGCTGCGCCTCGATTTCAGCAAGGAATTGGTTCAGCGCAACTGGGCTTGTGGCCATCGCGGTATTCAGGTTCAGGAGTGCGCGGTCAATCGCCAGACGAGTACAAGAATCGTGACCAGTGCACCGATGAGCACGAGCAACTTTGGCGAAACCACCGGCTCTGCGTGGGGAGCACCGTCGAGGCTGCTCGCCGCGTTCATGCCGGGCAGCGCGGCATTGTTCCGCGCGCCACCTATATGTGCATTGAACTTGATGTTGGTGCGGAGTTTCACGCCGGGCGCGCTGAAAGTCAGCTTGGACGCGATCTCCGGCGAGATCTGCTCCATGATCTTCTCGCGCATCTTCTGCTCGACTTCCTCACGCGTCGCGCCCTCGATGGTGCACGGAGGATCGTCGGAGATCGCGGTGTAGCCGCCGTCGGGTTTGGGCTGGAGCTTGAACTTGTAGCTGAGATGCGTTTCCGAGATGGACATAGCGCACGCCCCTCGTTGCGCGAGAGTGTACGCCGATTCATCGTGCCGAAGGAATGACCTTTTTTGTGCGGGTCGTTTTCTGCGCTTAGGCTTTCGACCCGTTCGGATACAGCAGGATCTTGCTGGCCTCACCGGTCTTCAGTCTTTCCATCCATTTGTTGAAGTCCTTCATCGCCAGCCGGTCTGTGATGACCGGATGCAGGTCGAGTTTGCAGGCCTTGAGCAGCGACGTCATCTGGTACCAGGTCTTGTACATCAGGCGGCCATTGATGCCCTGCACCGTCGCGCCCTTGAAGATGATTTCGGTCGCCATGTCGAACTGCACGGGCTTCGACGGAATTCCGAGCAGCGAAGCGCGCCCGCCGCTGCGCAGGATGGAGAAGCCGAGGTGGATCGCGTCGGGATGGCCTGCCATTTCGAGCAGGACATCAACACCGACGCCGCCGGTCGCGTCGCGCACGATCTCTTTTACGTCGTCCTTCGTCGGATCGAGAACGAAGTCGGCCTTCATCTGCTGCGCGACCTTGCGGCGGTATTCGTTCACCTCGATGGCGAACACCTGGGTGGCGCCGCACGCCTTGGCGACGGCGATGGCGAACAGGCCAATCGGGCCGCAGCCGGTGATGGCAACCGTCTGCGCGGCGATTTCGCCGGCAAGCACCGTGTGCACGGCGTTGCCGAGCGGATCCAGGATGGACGCGTACTCCTGCGGGATGGCCGGGTCGAGCTTCCAGATATTCGATTCGGGGATGCAGACGTACTCGGCGAAGGCGCCGTTGGCGTCGACGCCGATGATCTTCACGTTCTGGCAGATGTGCGCCTGCCCGGTACGGCATTGCAGACACTTGCCGCAAGCCACGTGCATCTCGGCGGAGACGAAATCGCCTTCCTTGACGCTGGTGACTTCGTCGCCGACAGCGGCCACATAACCGCAAAATTCATGGCCGGGAATCAGGGGAGGATGAATGCGGTTCTGCGCCCAAGGGTCCCAGTTGTAAATATGCAGGTCGGTGCCGCAAACGCTGGCGACTTTCACCTTCACCAGAACGTCGGTAAGGCCGATCTTGGGGACATCGACTTCGCGGACTTCGGCGCCGGGCTTGGCTTCGGGCTTGACCACCGCCATCATGGTTTGTGGCATAAAGGTATGAGTCCTCTCGCTTCCTCGGGGAGGCGCGCCGATCGCGTTGGTCCGGTGCGGGGAAACGGAGGATTTTAACAAAGAAGTGGTCAGTAATCAGTGATCGGTGATCAGGAGTTTCGCAACCGGTAGTCAGGTTGTCACTCGACAGTCAAACGCACCGCGAATTTCGTCCGGCGAGCGCTCCGCCGGGGACGAGTACGGAACGTCGTAAACCCCTCGGGTTCAACGTGCCGATCACTGACCACTGATCACCGACCACGTATTTCGGGGAACCAAAATCGTTACTGGTCTTCGGTCACGAAAAAAAGCACGATAAGCGCTTGCGCACTTCGGGTGCGTTTGGTATAACAATTCAGGCAGGACAGAGAGAGCGGCATCCGAGTCGGCAGCGAAACAAGGTGTGAATCCTCCAGCGCGCTGCGGCATCTAAACAAGGAAGCCAACCTAATTCGCCCCCGGTGGGGCGTCCATTCCGGGCCACAGAGCCGGGAAGGGTCGTAAGACCTCCGAATCGATCTTTAGAAGAAACGAAAAACTCCCGCGCAGGCTTGTGCCTTTTGCGAGCTGAATCGAGAGGGAGTTCATATCGCGTCGCGTTGAAAGCGCGCCCCTGATGGTCCGAACGGGCTAGTGAGAGGAAGTTCGGCAGCTTGGGTTGACAGCGCTCCGCCGAGCGCGGTATGTTTGAAAGGTTTCGAGGACACTCGGAAGCGCACTAGTGGCGCTGCCGGGGTCAACCGAATCGCCCCGCTCAGGCGGACCAGCGAATCGTTCTTTGACAACAGGTTGAACGTGCCAGTCGCGAGTGAAAGGTGCTCGGGTTCAAGATCGAGCGACTCGCAATTTCTTCCTCATTCCTTCGGGAGTGAGGTTCCATCAGGTTTCAAACGAGAGTTTGATCCTGGCTCAGAATCAACGCTGGCGGCGTGCCTAACACATGCAAGTCGAACGAGAAAGTGGAGCAATCCATGAGTACAGTGGCGACCGGGTGAGTAACACGTGACTAACCTACCCTCGAGTGGGGAACAACTCCGGGAAACCGGGGCTAATACCGCATAATACCGAAAGGTCAAAGAAGCAATTCGCTTATTGAGGGGGTCGCGGCTGATTAGCTAGTTGGTAGGGTAATGGCC
>JBOGLI010000096.1:0-1917 GCA_050746165.1 Terriglobales bacterium
ACGTAATCGTTCCCGACAATCGGCCCAACTTGCAGCGGCTTCTGGTGGACCACGTATCCGCCTTTTTCATTTGGCTCGGCAACGAACGCAAAATACAATCCCCCAATCCGCGAGACTGCAACCACCGGCACGACCGGCTTCTGGGAACTGCCCCAAACCACGCGGGCGCGAATGAACTGCGCATTGCGCAGCGCGTCGTTGGAATTCGCAACTTCCGCCTTGGCGAGGACAGTTTGGGTCGTGTTATCCACCTGCGGAGAAATGAAGGTGATGTGGGTGTTGGCGAGCAGATTTCCCGCTCGGTCCACGAGCTGCACGGGCAGATTCATCTTCAGTTGGGCGGACTTCTCAATAGGCACATAAATGTAGGCTTCGAGGCTGCCCGGGCGATCGACGGTGGTCAGTGGCGTTGTAGTCAGAACGCGGTCGCCGACGCGCACCGGAATATCTCCCACAATGCCCGCCCGCGGCGCGACTACCTGAAAATAGTGCAACTGGACCGTTTGCTCGTTGACTTGGGCGTCGAGCGAATGCAGTTGCGCCTGCGCGGCATCGAGGGTGGCGCGCGCCTGGTCGAGTTCCTGCTTGCTCACGACGCCGGCACTGGCCAGTCCGCTGATGCGCTCGTAATTCTGCTGGGCCCATTTCAGTTGCGCCAGTTGCGCGTTGCGCGCGTCCTCCTGGCTTTTTACCGTCGCCTGCTGTTTGGCGGGATCGATCTGCATGAGACGGGCGCCGTCGGCAACATGTTCGCCCGAGTGCACAAAGATCTGGGTGATGATGCCTTCGACCTGGGGCATCACCACGGCCGTGTCGCGCGATTTGAGCGTCGCAACGTATTCGGTGGTGTCGTCGACTTTCTGGAGGGCAGCCGTTTTCACCTTCACCGGCATGGCCTGCGGCCCCGCGCTTGCGGCGGGATCGTTTTTCCCGCATGAAGCCGTAACCAGCGCAAGCAGCGCAACGCCGAAAAACATTACAGTCGACCGCGCGAGATGCGGACCTCGCAATCGCCACGGTACGAAAATCCGGAATGCTCGGTCACCATGCATATAAGGAAATGATAAAGGTCGAGATCCCACCATCAGACAAAGTAATTGATTCCAGCCATAGACGCAAAGCCTGAAGAGCCGTAGCGCTCGACGGTGCCCGCATTCTGCTAGATTGTTTTGTGATGAAACCAAGTCGCAGTTTCGCCAGCGATAATAACGCTAACATCCATCCCGAGGTGCTGGAGGCGATTGCGCGCGCCAACCGCGGGCACGTGGTCGGCTATGGCGACGACCCCTATACCGCATCGGCGATCACAAAATTCCGCGACCATTTCGGCGACGACGTCGAGGTTTTCTTCGTTTTCAATGGGACCGCGGCCAACTGCCTCAGCCTACAGGCGCTGTGCCGGTCTTACCACGCGGTGCTTTGCCCAGAGTTATCCCATATTTATACGGACGAGTGCGGCGCGCCCGAAAAGGTAACTGGATGCAAGCTGATTCCGCTGCCCGCGCCCGCCGGGAAGCTAACCGTAGCCACGGCCGCGCATGCGTATCACGGCATTGGCGATCAGCACCACGTGCAGCCCCGCGTTGTCTCGATTACGCAATCGACGGAAATGGGGACGGTCTACACGCCGGCTGAGGTCGAAGCGCTGGCTCGCTTCGCGCACGATCTCGGAATGTTTCTGCACATGGATGGCGCGCGCATTTCGAATGCAGCGACGGCGCAGAACCTCACGCTCCGTCAGGCCACGCGCGATCTCGGCGTCGACGTGCTCTCCTTCGGCGGAACAAAAAACGGACTGATGGGCGTCGAAGCGGTCGTGTTCTTCCGTCCCGAACTCGCCGCCGAGTTTCTTTTTATGCGCAAGCAGGGAATGCAGCTCGCCTCAAAAATGCGCTTCATGGCGGCACAGATGGAAGC
>JBOGLI010000097.1:0-2255 GCA_050746165.1 Terriglobales bacterium
GGCGGGAAGTTGTAGTGCAGCATGAAGCGCTTCTTGGCTTCGCCTTCGAAGAGCTCCAGCCGCTGCATGTCGTCGGAAGTGCCCAGCGTGGTGGTGACCAGCGCCTGGGTTTCGCCGCGGGTGAAAATCGCGGACCCGTGCGTGCGCGGCAGGACGCCGACTTCGATCCAGATGTCGCGCACCTGATCGAACTTGCGCGCGTCGGGACGCCGTTTTTCCTTGATCATCTGCTCGCGGAAGATTTCCTCCTTGAGCATGTCGTAATACTTGGAAACCTTCTTGCGCTCGTCTTCCTGGTCTTCGGGGATGGCTTCCTTCAGCCCGGTCTTGAGTTCCTTGACCTTGGCGTAGCTCTCCGCCTTGGGATACTTCTCGGTATTCATCGCGTCTTTGAGCTTGGCGCCGACTTTCTTGCGGAGGTCGTCGAGGTATTTCTGGTCAAGCTCGGGCGCTTCGACTTTGCGCTTGGGCTTGCCTGCCTTGTCGCGCAGTTCGCTGATGGCGGCGCAGATTTTCTTGATTTCGGTGTGGGCGAACTCAATCGCGTCGACGACGGTGTCTTCGTTCACTTCGCTGGCGCCGGCTTCGATCATCACGATGCCGTCTTTCGTGCCGACGACCATGAGGCGGAGTTGGCCCTCGCGCATCTCCGAATACGTTGGATTGGCGATGAACTGGCCGTCCTTGAGTCCGACGCGGACCGCGCCGACGGGACCCATGAAGGGAATGTCGGAGAGGGTAAGCGCGCAGGAGGCGGCATTGATGGCGGCGACATCGGGATCGTTCTCGCTATCCGCCGACAGGCAGAAGGCGATGACCTGGGTTTCGCTGCGGAAGCCTTCCTGGAACATGGGGCGAATGGGGCGGTCGATCTGGCGCGAGGTCAGAATTTCACGCTCGCTGGGACGCCCTTCGCGCTTGATGAAGCCGCCGGGGATGCGTCCGCCGGCGTAGGTGTATTCGCGGTAATCGACGGTAAGCGGGAAGAAATCGATTCCTTCGCGCGGCTCCTGGTTGGCGGTGGCGGTACCAAGGATGACGTTATCGGCGATACGTACGACGCACGAACCGTGCGCCTGCTTGGCGAGCTTGCCGGTTTCAAATTCGATGGTTTTTCCGCCGCTGAGTTCGACACGGATAGTCTGCGGTTCTGGTTTCATGATGCCTTTCGCGGAGTACACCGGGCCTTGCCCGGAAGGAGGTGGTGGTCGGAGAGCAGAAACACGTGTGCGCCCACCCTATGATGGGAGCACGGTGGCCGGTTCGCACAATACGGCCGAGAGCATGGACATTTCTTCTTCGAGGTAATCGCCCCGCTTACTTGCGGATGCCGAGTTTCGAGATCACGTCTTTGTAGCGCTCGGAATCGTACTTTTTCAAATAGTCGAGCAGGCTGCGACGCTTGCTGACCAGCATGAGAAGCCCGCGCCGGGAGGCGTGGTCCTTCTTATGCGTCTTGAAGTGCTCCGTCAATTGCCCAATCCGCTCGCTTAACAGCGCGATCTGCACCTCGGGACTTCCGGTGTCGGAGTCATGCGTGCGGTAGGTGGTGATGACGGTCTGTTTTTGCTCTCTGGCTAACACTGAAGGTGATGCACTCCTGTCTCTTGTTCTAAGCTCCTTCTACGTTCATCGAGATTAACATGCGTCCGGCGCGGCTGTAAAGCCAGCGAACGGCGGTAATCGCCGGAATTTCATCAACTTAGAGTGTACTTAGCCCGCGCAACGCGGGCGCAGCTCTGGATCATCCTACCTATGCGCTCGCGTCATTTGTGGTCCGTGTCTCGTGTTAGGTGTTTCGGGAACACAGTATTTCAGTATCTCAGTACGTCGGTACTCAGGCGGGCAATTTTCTACTGAAATACTGACGAACTGAGAAACCGGACGTTTGCTGTTCGGCCGGGACACGCAACACGGAACACGAAACACGGGTTTAAGGAGATATTGTGTATTGTCCTGATTGCGGTCATAACAACCCGGAAGGAAACCGATTCTGCGGGATGTGCGGCGAAACGCTGCCGGAGCGCGGGAACAGACAAAAGACGAGCGCAGAGAAAGAACATCGGGAGCGGGTCGCGCAGCACGATCCCGAGCCGGTGTCGGCGAACTTCCGCCATCGCGAACCGATCGACGAACCGGTGCGGACGCATCGTGGGACGGGCGTCTCGCCCGTCAATCAGAGTTCGATCCGCGGCGTGACGGCCGAGAAGCCCGTGCCACCGCCGCGGTTGGAAGCGTTGGAATACCAGGCTGAG
>JBOGLI010000098.1:0-6149 GCA_050746165.1 Terriglobales bacterium
CGCGCGAGCGCTACCTCGATCGCTCGGCGCCCATTCACCGCCGCCATCGCGCGGCGATAGTCGGCGGATCCGCGCACGTCCGAGATCGGGCGGGATGCCGCGGCAGCCGCGTCGGCGGCGGCGTTGACCGCACCGTCGGAGCCGTCGCTGCCGGCCAGCGCTGCCTCGGCTTCCGCCACCCGGTGGATCGTGGGGGCCAGCGCGGTGATGGCAATGCGGGCGTCAGCCACGGTGTCGCCGTCCAGGGTGACAACGGCGGTGGCGCCGACGATCGCGATCTCCATCTGGCGGCGGAACGGCTGGCGCGCCGCCCACGACCACCACACCCCCATCCAGCACCCAACCTCCGACGAGCGGAGGAACGACGACTCCTTCGCCTTCGCCTTCGACTGCGGGGACAGTGACCGTAGCGGCCGGACAGTCGGTGACCGGGATCAACATCGCGGTTTCGCCGCCACAATCGTCACCGCCGCCGAACGCTGAGAACCTCGGCGTTGCCGCTATGAGCGGGACCGCGTCGGCCTACAACACCGGCGATGTGATCCATCGGGGCGCGACCTCGCGCGTGGTGATGTTTGGACCGAGCCTAAACGGGGGCATGCAGGTAACGATGCTTGGGCCTGCGGGGATTTCGATCAGCGACATCATCTCGATCACGGCGACCGATAAGACGCCGGGGATTTCGTTTATCGCGACCGTTGCGCAGGACGCGGCGCTGGGCGCGCGCACGGTGGTCCTGCAGAACTCGAAGGACGACGTGACCACGTTCACCGGCGGACTGGAGGTGGTCCCGTGAAGAACGCTATTCGAATTGTGATCGCGTTGCTGGCGTGTTCGCTGACGGCGGCTGCGACGTCGATCATTCCGATGTCGGTGGAAGAGCTTTCGCAGGCGGCCACGCACGTGGTAGAGGGGCAGGCGCTGCGATCATGGTCGGCGTGGAACGAACAGCACACGCTGATTTACACCTACACGAGTTTCGCGGTGGGCCGGACGCTGAAAGGGACGGCGCCGGCAGAGATCGTGGTCAAGCAGCCGGGCGGAAGCGCGGGCGGGTACACGCAGACCGTATGGGGCGTGCGCCATCTGCAGTCGGGCGAACACGCGCTGTTGTTCCTCCGGCCAAGTATGGCTGCCGATGGAACCATGGTGATCGTCGGGTTGATGCAGGGACAGTTCCAAGTCTTCCAGGCGGGCAGCGAAGCGATGGCGAGCAACGGCATCGTGCACAACCGCAAGTACGACCATGGAATGATCGAGAAAGCCGGTACGTCGCCGCGCCTGAGCGACATTGAAGATACGGTGCGGAGGGCGATCGAGTGAAGCGCGCAGCACTGTTCGCAATATTTCTGGCGGCGTCGATCGGGGCGCTGCTGATCGCTCGCGGCTTTTCGTATATGCCCACCATGACCGGCGGCGCCAACGGCCCGCAGCCGAGCCGGTGGGATTTTTCCACGACGGTGAAGTGGAACCTGAACCCGCAGACGGGCAGCAACATCACGGGAAATCGCGCGGTGGCCGACGTGATTACGGCGGCGTTCAACACGTGGGAATCCGCGCCGGATGCGGTGATCTCGGTGCAGCGCGGGGCGGACTCGTCGGTGTCGGCGGAATCGTCGTCGCCCAAGGGCGAGAATCTCATCTGTTTCGTGTGCAGCGACGCCGATTTCACCAAGGACGTGCAAACGCTGGCGGTAACGATCACGACGACCGTCGACGCGGCCGGCGAGAGCAGCCCGTATGGTGTGACCAAGTTCCCGGGGCAGATTATCAAAGCGGACATCATCTTCAACCCGAATACCACGTTCACCACGGGCGGGACTTCGGGGCAGGACCTGCAGACGGTCGCGACTCATGAGATCGGGCATTTCTTCGGCATGGGGCACTCGGCGGTGGTGCGGGCGGTGATGTTCCCGTTCGCCAGCGACCTCACGACCCTGAGCTGGGACGACGTGGCGGGGCTGTCGACGCTGTATTCAAAGTCGTACCCCGACGTTGTCACCGGCTCGATCAGCGGAACCGTGAGCAACAACGGGGCGGGAGTGTTCGGAGCGCACGTGTACGCCGAACCGACGGCCGGCTCGCAACCGTATGGCGGGAGCATCCGCCTGACGCCGGTCGGCGCGCTGACGAAGCCGGATGGAAGCTATCTCATCCAGGGACTGCCGCCCGGAACGTACACGGTGACCGCCGAACCCCTCGACGGGCCCGTATCGAATACGGACGTGAACGGATATCCCAGCGCGTATGGGCAGCCGTCGGTGAATACGGGGTTCACGACAAGGTCACACTGAGTTCGGGCTGCGGGCTGCGGGCTTCATAAGAGGGTGTCAACTAAACTCGGGGTTCCCTCAGGCGCTAAAGCGCGATATTTCCGCGGCTCCCAGCGGTGCGGCTGAAGCCGCGCCCTTCCGAAATCCAGTCGCCCGCCAGAAAAAAGGTCGCCAGCTTGCGCTGGCGACTGGAGACTGACGACTGGTGACTGGTTAGTATTGGAGCGATTTGACGCTGACCACCTTCAACGGAGTAGTCACGGGAGGCGGGGTAAACGGAATCCGAGAAAGCAAATTGTCGACCCAGCAGTGGTCGTACTGAATGCCGTTACCGCCGCCGCCGTTCCAGTTCACCGTCGGGGAGCCAAGGCCGGTCGAATCGGAAATGACATTCGAAGGTCCATACGGCGATGTACGCGTGACGGCCACGAGGATGGATCCGGTAATCTGGCCGTTACCGCCGCCGTTCGCTTCGAAGTCGCCCTTGCCGACCACGTAGATCGGTCCATTCCAACTGAAGTTGCCGCCAAAGGTGAGCGTTCCGGTGACGAACAGAATACCGTATCCCTGGTTGTTACCACTGAGCGAGAGATCGCCTGAAACATAATCGACGACGGGATTAGAGGATGACCCGAGATTGATTGACGAGGGATTGGTGTATGACGTTCCGTTTGCGGTCGCGACTGCGTTGACGGCGGAGCCAAAGGCTTCCAATCCCGAGGGCGTACTCATGGTCGAACTCAGGGTGTTGTACACATTTTCGACGTCAGGGCCTGGATTGATGGCGCCATAGACGTGATCGGGGCGCGAAAGATCGCCAGTAACGGTCGACTGCGCAGAGGGGGTTGTGGGGTTATTCGGATTGTCGTAAACGCCTATGGCGGGTTTTGGCTGCACGGCGGTCCCGCCACAGGAATTGGCATCGGTGCCGATGATGTTGAAGTTATTTGAGTTCGGGTCGGAGTAGTTTGGGCTTGGGCCGTCAAAGGTGAGAGCGCCCGTGCTGGCCATGCCGCGCACGGGGGTAACGGCTTCCATCTGGGCCATGTAGCGCGCTCCACCCGTCGATTTCGCCAGCGACGTGATGAGAAAGACCTGGCCGTAATAGGTGCCGCCCGATAAGGATGCCGTCGCGGCCGCGCCGGTGCCGCCGCCGCCGGAAATAGCAACGGTGGGTGCTGAGGTATAGCCGCTACCCGCATTCGTGACGGTGATACCTGTGATGACGGTGGTCGTACTGGTTGTAACTGCCGCGGTCGCTGCGAGACCGGTGCCGCCGCCACCCGTGAAAGTCAGCGTAGGCGCGGTGGTGTAGCCCGAACCGCCGGAGTTCAGGGTAATGGAGGCGATTGTGCCGTCTGGTCCACCACTACTCACCGTGGTGGTTCCGGTGCCGCCCGTGCCCAAACCAGAAGGGGGATTTGTAATCGTGACAGTCGGCGGCGAAGTGGACGAGTAACCAGTGCCGGCGGTCGTGACGGTGAACGGACTCGCCGTGCTTACCACGTATCCATACGATGGCGCGTAGGTCAGCGTACAGGTGTTGCCACCCGTCGTCATTGTGATTCCCGTTGGGGAGCCAGTGTAGCCGGATCCACCAGCGGTCATCGAATAACTTTGCAGACTGCCGTTGCCTTTGGTTGAGACCGACACCTGAGCGCCGCTGCCGCTGCCGCCGGTCAAGGTGCCGGTATCGGTGCCGTGAAAGTTGCAGCTACCGGACAGGGTAATGCCAGCGATGCACGAACCGTGCACGAAGTTTGTCGTTATGACTGCTCCGGTTCCTGAACCAGGATTGTTGATCGTTGCCGTCGCCGGGCTCGGAATCGATGTCCAGCATCCGGTACTGCTGCCGGAGTTAAGGCTGGCAGTCTGGATGGCGCCGCCGCCCGAGGTACCGAGAACGGCCGTAGCGGTTGCGTTGATTCCGGGACCCGAAAAAACAACGGTTGGAGCCGAGGTGTAGCCGCTTCCATGAGCGGTGACGGTGACCGACGACACGATCCCGGCACTGGTGGTGTTGACGTTGGCAGTGGCAGTTGCGCCCGATCCGCCGCCGCCGGAAAGGGTGACAGTGGGCGCGCTGGTGTAACCGGTGCCCGCATTGGTTAGGGTAATCGCACTGATGGCGCCGGGGGTTGGACCGCAGTTGGAGTTATACCCGGCGGGCTGGGGGATCTGGTTCGTGCCGTCCCAGCAAACCATGGTGCCGCTGGATCCGGCGCCAATAGCGTAGCTGGCTGAGTCGGTGGTCTTAAGCTGAATGCGGGCCCACTTGAACGAGAGTGGATTAGTGAGTTGGTAGGCTTTACCGTACGAGCTGTCGTCAAACGACGTGTACCAAGCAGTTCCGGACGGAAGCGAGGAAGAGCCGGAACAGGGTACGCCATTGCCGGAGGTGGTCAAGCCGAGAACACCCTCGTGGCAGAGTTCGGAATCGGCATAGGCGTTGCTGTAGTCCCAAGGAGCGACGGTTTCGCCGCCTTTGGGATTGATGATGTAAAAAACATTGGCGGAACTGGTGGAGGGAATGCCCGCAGGGACGGTCATGTAGCCCGAGGAGTTGTAAGTCTGCACCATGCTCGAGGTAGTGCTGGTGTCGTAGCGCAGACGGTCGCGCGCTTCCCACAATCCGCTGTAGGCGCCCATCTGGGCAATCTGTATCTCGCGATAATTCGACGCAATAGAGGTTTCCGTATTGGCGTTGAACATCATGGCCATGCCGATGGCGGAGAGAAGCAGAAGCGCGAAGAGGGCGACCAGTAGGGCAACTCCGGCCTGGCGGCGAATGGCACGTGGGAGGCTCCGGGGCGAAGGCGTCGGTTTGATGGCGATTCTCATTGGCAGCTCATGGTCTTGTTGGTCGCAGCCTGGGAACAGTTGTCGAGATCGATGGAGGAGACGAGAGTTGTGATCGGATATATCCGGGTCTTGATATCGACAATCGGCGATTGGACGGTCATGGTCACCTTGATGGAGCGGATCGTCGCCATCGTCGTTTTATTGTTGTCAAAGTCCACCGGAAGGGTAATCAGGTTGCCGTTAATATCGTAGGCTTGGAAAATCGGATTGGCGGAAGTGCCATTCTGCACATTCTGCACTTCCATGTAGTTGGCGGCCGTTCCCTGGCTCATGGGATCGGCGCTGATCTTCTGGGTCTGGCTGCGGCGCATGCAGGGGCAGTTGTTGCCAGTGCTGTTCAGATAGTACTGAACGGAATCGATGACGCCATCGCCATCGACATCGCCCTCGAAGGTGAGCGAGTTCGAGGTCACCTGAACCAGGCCGACGGCAGCGTGCGTATCGTTGGGCCCTGTGACGTATCCCGGCGCAAAATTGCGGGGATTGGGATAACCGGCCATGTGCAGGTCGCGGGTCAACTGGTCCATGAAACTGCGCGATTCCTGGAACATATCGGTCTTGGCCTGCTCGGCGGTGTTGCGCTGTTGGACAAGATTAATCTGCTGGAAAACCGCGCCCATCATGACCGACAGGACCAGTAGGACGATCATCAACTCGATCAGCGAAAAGCCGGATTGCGGTTGTTTTGCCAGCGTCTTTTGTTGTCTCATGTGTGGCCTCAATTCGACATATACGCGCGCAGCGTGACGGGAAGTGCGAAATACCGCAGGTTCGTGCTCGTGCCCTGCCCTTTGAGCCGGGAACTTACGGTCACGAGGAAGTTGCCGCCCACCGCGGAGACGTTCCAGCGAACGTCATAGGTGGTCTGGACAGTGCCGACGCAGACCACGTAATTCATCGAGTAATTCGCCACCTGGGCCTGGGAAAAATCAACGGCGGCGCCGGAAAGCGGCGCCCCTCCGGCTGCGGTATTAATGCTGAAATTGTTCCCGGCGCAGTCCGATAGGGTCGTGG
>JBOGLI010000099.1:0-1935 GCA_050746165.1 Terriglobales bacterium
CAGCAGAACCGCCAGCAGTAACGTCCCCGTTGTTACGATGTAGCTCCGCATTCCTTGCACCTCAGCGGCAGGCCGCGCCAGTGTCCGACAGATCCAGCAAAGGGACTCCATAACTGGCGAGCAAGCCGCGGATTTGTTTTTCACGGCGCGCGAGAATCCGGTTCACCTGCTCGCGCATGAGATCGTCACCACGCCGAATGCCCATCGAAATACTGAACGCCACCGGCATGGCTGGATCCGGATTGCAAATGGGCGTGATCCGCAACGGCACCGCGGAAGTTTTCGCGAAGTAACCGGCCATCGGTCCCCACGCCACGGCCAGGTCCACGTCGCCATGCGCCACGGCGCTGATCAACTCGGAGGATGGGTTCGCCTGCGTCGGATGGCCGTAGATGCTGTATCCGACGATATTGCGAACCAGGCCTCTGCGCGCCAACTCCTGCGCCGGAGGTACGGTCGCATCGGCGCCGCCGATGACATGCGCCCCGATGCGATAGTTGGCCAGCCGGGCGTCGGCCAGCGAGGAGATGTCGATGTTGCGGTCGCGGCGCGAAACGAAAACGAAACTCGATCGGTAATAAGGCGCACTGAGAACCATCTCGCGGGAGGGCGCCGAAGTCCCCATGACTAAATCGCAGTTCAGAACGCGCATCGCTTTTTCCACCTGCTCAGCCTGCTGCGGCAGCCAGAGAAACTGCATGTCGCGATGCAGGTCGTGCGCCACCATGTGGGCAAGCGCGTTCTCGAATCCCTGCTGCTGCGTGTTGGAGAACGGAAGGTTGCCGGCGTCGGCGCAGACGCGCAACGGAGGCATGCTGGCCAGCGCCGAAGTGCCGGCGAACGCCAGTGCGAGAATCGCAACCGCTTTATAGGCCGAACACATAGAGCATGTCTCCTGGTGCGGACAGTTTCTTGATGTTCTTCATCGCACCGACAGCACCCAAGGCGGCATAGTCGTCGTCGGTAGAAATGGTGGGTTGGGCGACCGCTCCCATCCATCCACCGACACCGGAATAAATGGCAATGTATTGGCGTCCATCAGGGCCGAGAAAGGTAATGGGATCGCCGACGATTCCGGATCCACATTTGAATTCCCAGAGCACCGCGCCGCTGCGAGCGTCCACGGCACGGAACCAACCTTCCATCGTGCCGTAGAAAACGACGCCGCCGCCGGTAGCGAGCACGCCGCTGTATACGGGCAGGAGCGGGTCCTTGACGCTCCAGACTTTCTTCGCGTTCTGCACGTCCCATGCGATCAATTCGCCCTGGTAGCCGCCGGGGCCGGGATACATGTTGGTACTCGATCCGAGATAGGGAGTGCCCGCGATGTAGTTCGCCTGGATCGACTCATGGTCCATGCAGGTGTTGTGCGCGGGAATGTAGAGATAGCCGGTGACGGGAGAAAATGCGGATGGCACAAATTCCTTCGCGCCGGTCGAAGACGGACAAATGTCGCGGGCGATCTCGCCGGTATGCGTGACCTTGCTCGGATCGATGTCCGGCATGCCCGTCTTCAGGTCGTAACCCTTCGCCCAATTAACCGGTTCGTAGGGTTGCGCGGAGAGCAGTTCGCCGGTTTCGCGGTCGAGGACGAGCATGAATCCGTTACGCGCGGGGTGAAGCAGGAGCTTGCGCATCTTGCCCTGCCAGTTCATGTCCACGACGATGTTTTCCATGATCTCGTCGTAGTCCCAGGCATCGTGCGGCTCGATCTGGTAGGCCCACTTGGCTTCGCCGGTTTCCGGATTGCGCGCCCAGATTGTGATCGTCCACTTGTTATCGCCGGGCCGCATGTCCGCGTTCCACGGGCCGGGGTTCCCGCTGCCGTAGAAAACCAGGTTGAGCTCAGGATCGTAGGAGATCCATCCCCACACGGTGCCGCCGCCGAGTTTCCAGGCGTCGGGCGGCCAGGTTTTCACGCCGAGGTCTTTGCCC
>JBOGLI010000100.1:0-6814 GCA_050746165.1 Terriglobales bacterium
CGATCGAAGAACTCGGGCTGCAGGACAAGACCATCTTCGTCTCGCCCGTCGGCTGCTCGGTGTTCGCCTACTACTACTTCAATACGGGTAACGTACAGGTGGCGCACGGCCGCGCTCCGGCAGCGGCCACCGGCATCAAGCGCTCTTGCCCCGACAAGATCGTCATCAGCTACCAGGGCGATGGCGACCTTGCGGCCATCGGCACGGCCGAAATCGTGCACGCGGCGAATCGGGGCGAGAAGATCGCGGTCTTCTTCATCAACAACGCGATCTACGGGATGACCGGCGGCCAGATGGCGCCGACCACGATGGTCGGACAAACCTCCACCACCAGCCCCTGGGGACGCCGCCCGAACAACGAGGGCTTCCCGATCCACGTTGCCGAATTGCTCTCGTCACTGCAAGCGCCCGTGTACATCGAGCGCGTCGCGTTGAGCGACGGCAAGCACATCATGCAGGCCCGCAAAGCGATCCGGAAGGCGCTCGAACTCCAGCGCGACGGCGCCGGGTTCACGCTGGTCGAGATCCTCTCGCCTTGTCCGACGATCTGGAAGAAGGACCCGGTCGAGGCGCGCAAATGGATCGCCGAACAGATGATCCCCAACTTCGCTCTCGGCGTGAAGGTGGACCGCAAGGTCGAGATCCCGCAGATTCCGGCGCCGCAGCGCAGCGTCGCCGAGGTACTGGAATTGACCGAGAACGCCACGCCCGCTCGTCACCAGGGCAAACCCGCGTCGATCAAGGTTGCCGGATTCGGCGGACAGGGCGTGCTCCTGCTGGGCATCATCCTCGCCGAGATGGGCATGCGCGAAAATCTCGAGGTGAGCTGGCTGCCGTCGTATGGGCCGGAGATGCGGTCGGGCAGCGCGCACTGCCACGTCTTACTTTCGCGCGACCGAATCGGCTCGCCGTTGATCTCGCATCCCGATGTGTTGGTGGCGATGAATGAAGTTTCGTTGCGCAAGTTTGCGCCCTCCGTGGCGCCTGGGGGGCTGATCCTCTACAACCGCGACAGCCTCCCGGAAGATTTCTCCTGCGAGCACGCGCGCGTCGAGTGCGTGCCAGCTTCGGAGATCGCCGACAAGCTCGGCTCCGCCAAGGTCGCCAACGTCATCATGCTGGGCGCGCTGCTAGAAGAGACCGAGTGCATGTCGCCGGAGACGGCGATGGCCGTGATCGAAGCCGAGGTGAAAAAACCGCATCTGCTGGAGATGAATCGCAAGGCGCTCGAAGCAGGACGAAAGTTCATCGACAGTGAAGTGCACGTCGGGCCGGTAACGCAGCCCGATGGCTTCGCGTATTAGTTTTCTTCGTTCCTCGATTGTCGTTGTTCCTTGTGCACCACGCACAGCGGTCAACCGACAACCGACAACGAGCAGCCAACAACGGTTTTCAGGCCGAACCCAAGGTACAGGGCCGAACCCCGGTGCACTCATGCCCCACGCTCGTTCGCGAGTCGTGGGGCTTTTCCGTTGAGTGCCGCGAAACCCGCTTGCCGCGCCGATCTTCCCGCGTATACTTATCCCCCATCGGGGTAAATCCATGCGCAAGATGATTTGGTTGATCGGGCCCCTCTGTCTGTTTTCCATACTCGCTTCCGCCGCTGACAAGAAGCCCTCACCCGCGCCAAAGGGGTCTCCCTATCTCTTCGTTTGGGGCGGCGACGAGGCGCGCCAGGCGAGCGATTTTCTCAGCGTGATCGACGCCAACCCATCTTCGCCGACATACGGCCGGATCGTCGCGACTGCGCCCGCCGGTGTGGCCGGCACGATGCCGCACCACACCGAATACGAATTTCCCGCGGACCGACATCTATTTGCCAATGGGTGGGAGGCGGGACACACCTTCGTCTTCGATCTTAGTCATCCGCTCAAGCCGCGTCTCGCCGCCAACTTCACCTCGCGCGGCGGATACAGCTATCCGCACAGCTTTGTCCGGCTACCGAACGGCGACGTGCTCGCTACATTCCAGTCGCATGGCGATGCGTATGGTCCTGGCGGCGGGTTGGTCGAAATGACTCCCACGGGTACAGTCGCGCGGTCCGGGTCGGGCATCGATCCGTCCGTGAGCAAAGACGAGATCTGGCCCTACAGTCTCGAGGTCGATAGCAAACTCGGCCGCGCGGTGAGCGTGAACAGCCCCATGGGCATGCCGGCGTGGGCGAAACTACCTCCGGGCTCCTGGGCGAAGAAACGGGTGGACGAGCAACCCACCAGCACGGTGCAGGTCTGGCGCTTGTCAGACCTGTCCGTAGTGAAGACCGTGAAGCTTCCCGCCGACTCAGCCAAGCACGAACTCTGGCCCGCCGAACCGCGCCTGCTGCCCGATGGCACGATGTATGTCGCGACGTTTTCCTGCGGACTGTATCGCATGAACGGCCTCGATACCGCGAATCCCACCGCTGAGTCCGTTTACAGCTTTCCCGGCGACGCCAACAAAATCGAGGACATGTGTTTCGTCCCTGTCGTGGTCGGACACTACTGGGTACAGACCGTTTCCGCACTGCCCGGCCTGATCGTGCTCGACATCAGCAATCCCGCGAAGCCAGTCGAAGTCTCGCGCCTGAAAATCGACGGCGAACGCTACCCGATCATCCACTGGATTGCGGCGGACCGCAATGGCGACCGCCTCGTCATCAGCGGTGCCCATGATCACTGGTTGCTGGTGGCGCACATTGATCGCAACACAGGAAAAGTGACGCTCGACGAATCGTTCCGTACGCCCGGCTCGGCGTATCCCGGCATCCAGTTCGAGGGCAATGTGCTGCCCGCCGGCGTCGGGCACATGGTGATGGTGCACGGCGCGTTGTTCGGGAAGTAGTAGGCACAGCGTCGTCACAGCCCTTTGCGCATCCAACTCGTCGACCCACCACGGAGACACGGAAACACGGAGAGAATTTGAAATGTGAATTTTGTCATTTGCAAAGTTTCGGACGTGGCTTACTTTGCAGATTACAAATTAGAAATTACAAATTGCAGTCCCCGTGCTTCCGTGTCTCCGTGGTGAATCTTCAATCCGCAGATTTCCAGATTTTCAGATCACCAGATGTCCAGTGATTTACATCACTGCGCCCCGTGCGCTCGCGCCGCACAATCAGCATAGCGAGGTGTCCATGAACACCAATGTAGCCGGTAACCGGTGTACACGGTGTGGGCGCGTAGTCGAGGCGCGCGACAAGTTCTGTCCCGAGTGCGGCCTCTTTCTCCGCGATGCCGCCATCGACCAGCGCCTGCTGCTTGCCTTCACCGCGCAGCAGGAGGGCCACACCGACGAGGCACGCCACGAACTCGAGCGCCTGCTCGACAGCGAACCCAATCACGCGCTGGCCAATCACTGCCTGGGAACGTTTTATTTTCACGATGGGCTGATGGACCAGGCGATCGAACACTACAAGCGGGCGACCGAATGCGCGCCTCGGTTCATCCTCGCCTTCTACGACCTTGGCGTCGCCTGCTACCACCGCGGCTACATGCGCGACGCGATCGCCGCGTTTCGGCGCTGTCTCGCTCTCGATCCCGATTACAACGCCGCTCACTACCGTTTGGCGCTCGCTCTCTATCACGCCGGAGACTTGCAGCAGGCGCTGGAACATTTCCAGCTCTCGATGGCATTGACACCCGAGTACGTGATGGCGCACTACCATCTCGGAATCGTCCATCAGCGTCTGGGTGACCTCGACGCAGCGGCAAACCAATTCGAGCAGGCGCAGGACGGAATGATCGCCGACCAGAGCAGCCTCTGGCATCTGGCCAACGTCCGTGCGGCGCAGGGCGACTACCGCCTCGCGGAAAAACTGCGTGAGCGGCTGAAGCCGCCCGCAGTCGCGGCAAAGTGATGAATCGGCCTAACGCTTCGGCGGTGGTTGTTGTTTACCGTTCGGACGTTTTGCATTTGTGCGCTGCGGTCCGTTCGCCTGCTGGCCTTGATTTCCCTGGCCAAACCGGCCCGACAAGTACGACTGCGACGCGGTGGTCCTGGTGTCATACGGCGAATTCTGGCGGTCTTCCGCGCGCCGCCGCCCCGCCGCCGTGGACGTGTACTCCTGCTGGCCCTTGGCGCCGCTGCCGCTGATGTTTTCCCGGCTGGTGTAGTCGCTCGATCCGGCGTAAAACGGGTCGCCCGAGTACCCCTTCGTGTTTCCCATGTTGCCGGTCATGCGCTGGTTTTGCGCGGCATCGCGCGATTGCTCGCCCAATTGGCTCTCAGCCGGACGGGGCGTTGACCCGACCATGTCGCCACCCGGCGGCGTCTGGTCGCCCCCGCTTTGCGCGACCACAAACATGCTGCTCAGGAACAGTAACGCTGCGAGTAGAGCAAATCTGCGCATAAAGACTCCTCGCTAATTAGAACTCTCCACGCCGCCTGACGCTGCCTGAAATCGGGCGGCAGCTTGCGTCGCTGACCTGCTACACTCTTTTCGCGCAAGGCGCAGGCGATGGAGTTCGCCGTCAACCGCTCCCGCGGGAGCTGATGACTCCTACCAATTTCGGGTGCCCACCCTGGCTGGGTTCTCGCGGGAATGGGCTTGGAATCGGGGGGAATCGTGACGGCGACTCTGATGAACATCTTGTGGATATCCCTGGGCGCCATTGCCGGCGCCAACTCCCGCTATTTCTTGAGTCGTTGGATCGCGCGCAACTTCTCCGCCGAGTTCCCCTGGGGCACGCTGCTCATCAACGTCACCGGCAGCCTGGTGCTCGGATTCTTCATGGCTTGGACCACCGAACGGGTGCTCTCCGATCCCCGCTGGCGACTGCTGGTAGCGATCGGATTCTGCGGCTCCTACACCACCTTCAGCAGCTACGCCGTCGAATCGATGGCCTACTTCGAGCAGGGACATTGGTGGTTCTTCGCCGCCAACGTGCTCGGCAACAACGTTATTTGCCTCGCTGCGGCGTTGGTGGGGATCATTCTCGCGAGGGCAATCTAAGAAGTGCTCAGTGCAGAGTGCCAAGTGCCCAGTCAAACGAAGCTGTTCTCAGCACGAAGCACTTGGCACTCAGCACTTGTTCTGAGATATACACTATGTCTCGCGCAAAAGGTTTGATTATGGCCGTCCAGATCACCATCTACATGAGCGAGGCCGATGAGTGGCAGCGTCGTCCGCTGCACCTCGAACTGCTGCATTACCTGCGCAAGGAGAATGTGGCGGGCGCGACCGTCCTGCACGCCGTCGGCGGCTTCACCGGGCGGCAGCGCGTCCATACGTCCACGCTGGTAGATGCCGGGGGAAAGCTCCCTCTGGTCTTGACCTTCATCGACACCGACGAGCACGTCAGCCGCGTCATGCCGACCCTCAAGCAGATGGCCGCCGGCCGCCTCATCGTCCGCGAGGACGTCCACATCGAGCAGGGGCTGGAAAAGCCGTAACGCTGATTGTGGACTATCGAGCGGGAGCTTTCTTCCAATCGAAACCTGCCGATGCCGCTTCAACGCGCAGTCGTTGGTAATCCATCACTGCGTATTCCAATTTCACGCGCTCGTTGGGCAAATACTCCAGTACTCGGAAATAGAAAAAGCCGCGCGAGTCGCTGCGGTTCAGCAGCACACCATAGGTGTGGCCGGCCACCACCTTAGTCGTGTACGTGAATGTCGAAACGGAATCGGTGCGCTTCTTGGGGGAGAACACCTGTGTCGCGGCCATATCCTCAAGGCGAACGTCGCCGTAATCGGTGATCACTCCGATATCGTCACCCCCCGTGTTCACCTCGAAGAAGTCCGGAGAGCCGCAGGCCCCGTCAAAGAGCAGGGACGGGCCATTCCGCCGCTTCTCTTCCGCGGTCAGGAATAGCGCTGTCGCCTCGTATCCCTTCTGGAAATCTGCCTTCGAGCGGCAACTGTAACTCGGCGACAGCGTCACGGTCTGTATACGGTGGAGCACCGGCAAATCGTTGTCGGACAGGCGCGCCTGGCCTGCCGCTGTAATTGCTGAGCTCAACGCGAGGATGAGAACGACAAACGCCTTCATGTCCCCTCCTTTGCCACCACGCATTCGGCGGCAACATCGTACACCCCGACAGCCGAGAGCCGGGGCCCGCCCCTCGCTCCCATTCCCGCAGCATGCGATAATGTAGTAACTCCAATGGCAAGGCGGTTGTTTGTGCGTTTGTTGCAAAGGGCCCTGGTGGCCACCATATTGCTGTGCTTCGGATGCGCGGCCCAGTCAGCAGCTCCTCCCGATCTGAATAAGCGCATCGAACGGCAGGTCCGCGCGACTTTCCAGTTGCCGCCGTCGGTGAATGTCACCGTCATGGCCCGTAAGCCGAATCCCGAATTCGCCAACTTCGACACCGTGACCGTCCAGCTCTCCCAGGGCGACCGCAAATTGAACGAGGAGTTTCTGATCTCCAAAGATGACAAGACGATGGTCCGCTTCACCCGCATGGACCTGAGCAAAGACCCGTACGCCGAGATCATGAAGAAGATCGATGTGGCCGGGCGTCCGACGATAGGCAGTCCCGACGCGAAGGTCACCATCGTCAGTTTCGACGATTTCGAGTGTCCGTTCTGTTCGCGCATGCACCAGCAACTGATGCAGGACGTGCTGAAGACCTACGCCGGCCGCGTGCGCCTGATCTACAAGGATTATCCGCTCGCAGAGATCCACCCTTGGGCGATTCACGCCGCCATTGATGCCAACTGCCTGGCGGCCCAGAACAACGACGCGTATTGGGATTTCGCTAACTTCGCGCACGGCGACCAGAGAGAGATCACCGGAGAGGACCGCGCGCTCGGCGATCAATTCAAGGCGCTCGACCAGATCACCACCGGCATCGGCCAAAAGCACAATCTGCAAATGGCGCCGCTGCAGGCC
>JBOGLI010000101.1:0-3138 GCA_050746165.1 Terriglobales bacterium
GTGCATGAGGTTTTCTTGGTTCGGCTTTCGTCTTGCTTTTTTCTGGTTCGGTCCTGCGCGTGAAGCTCCATTCACTGAACCCGGCGCATTCGTGCATCAGTATCCACTCCCGCAGGTTGAAAAACCCACGCCCAATAGTCCTTTTTCTTTGACACGAAAACGCTGTAAACCTAAGATGCTGTTGCTCGAATTCACAATATCCGCGGACGTACGGGCGGTCGGGCGAGGAAGTGTGCGTGGGCACCTTTGGCGAAAAATTGCAGCGCGAACGCGAGATGCGCGGCATCACGCTGGACGAAATCGCGGAGGCCACCAAGATTGGCACGCGTTCGCTGCGCGCGCTCGAAGAACAGGACTTCGATAAGCTGCCCGGCGGCATTTTCAATAAGGGTTTTGTCCGCGCCTACTCGAAGTACCTCGGTATCGATGAAGATCAGGCCGTCGCCGATTACGTCGAAGCCGTCAATGATGCCCAGGTGGCAGGGAAGTTATCGCGACCGGATGTGGAACCCCCGCCCGCCGCGCTCGACGACTCGACTTCTGAACCGGTGCGCATTCCCTGGACCGCGCTGATCTGTGTCGCGCTGCTGATCGCCGTCGGATTTGCTGCCCGGTCGTATTACGCGAAGTTCGGCTGGCACAAGCTTTTCCGCAAGCCCGCTCCCGCGCAAGCCGCGCAGATTACTCCCGCTCCACGGCCCGCGCCACCGCCAGTCTCGGTTCCATCGACGCCCACGCCGGCTGCGGCGCAATCCACGGCGGCCGCTAACAGCACCCCCCCGGAAGACGGCTTTACCGTCAAAATTCATGCCAAGGAAATTGCGTGGGTGGAAGTCGAGGCCGACGGGAAACTCGTTGTTTCTGAGAATCTGGCCGCCAATGCGGACCGCGTTGTGCAAGCCGCGAGGCAGGTTGTGATCCGCACCGGGAATGCCGGAGGAATTGAGGTTTCAGAGAACAACAAAACGCTTCCGCCCCTGGGTCCGCGCAACGAGGTCAGGACTTTGACGCTCCATGGCCAGGAATCGCAGAACCAGTAATCGGTTCTGGTGTTTGTTAACTGTTTCGAGAATGCTTTCGGAATCAAAGATGGGTTTCGGAAGGGCGCGGCTTCAGCCGCGCCGCATCTTGACCGGCGTTTATGCGGCTTTAGCCGCTGAGGGAGCAGCGTGTTATTGGGAACCGCCGTCCGGCTGCAGTTCGGCCCGCGAAAGCGGCAGTTCGATGAAAGAGAAGTGCCGTTCCGACAGTTTTGCGCTTGAATGAAAAAATACCGGACGCTCTATCGCGCCGGGATTGCTGTGGTAGTCTGGTAGGGCAAACAAGAGGTTTCCCCTCAGTACACCCGCTGGTTTCCCTGTAGCAATCATCAGGAGGAGCAGTTGTCGAACCATCGTTTTCTATTTACGTCCGAATCGGTGACCGCCGGTCACCCCGACAAGATCGCCGACCAGATTTCCGACGCCATCCTGGACGCCTGTCTCGACCAGGATCCCTATAGCCGTGTCGCGTGCGAGACCCTCACCGCCACCGGACTGGTCGTCATCGCCGGTGAAATCACCACCAAGGCCTACGTTGACTTCCAGTCGCTGGTGCGCGGCGTGGTCGCCTCCATCGGCTACGACAACGCGCTCTATGGCTTCGATTCCAACACCTGCGCGGTGATCTCCAGCATCAACAAACAGTCTGGCGATATCGCCATGGGCGTAGATACCGGCGGCGCCGGCGACCAGGGCATGATGTTCGGTTACGCCTCCAATGAGACTCCGGAACTGATGCCCGCGCCCATCTCGCTGGCGCACAAGCTCTGCGCCAAACTGACCGAGGTCCGCAAGAATGGCACGCTGCCCTACCTCCGCCCCGACGGCAAGTCGCAGGTGACCATCGAATACGACGCCAACATGAAGCCCATGCGTATCGATGCCGTCGTCATCTCGACCCAGCACGCGGAGACGATCAGCACCGAAGAACTTCGCGCCGACGTCCTCAAGCACGTGATCCAGTCCACCCTTCCCGCTGAACTCCTCGACGCCGATACCAAGTACCACATCAATCCAACCGGTCGCTTCGTCATCGGCGGACCGATGGGCGATACCGGCTTGACCGGACGCAAGATCATCGTCGATACCTACGGCGGAATGGGACGTCACGGCGGCGGCGCCTTCAGCGGCAAGGACCCGACCAAGGTGGACCGCTCGGCCGCTTACATGGCGCGCTACATCGCCAAGAACATCGTGGCCGCCGGTCTGGCCGACCGTTGCGAAGTCCAGCTTGCGTACGCCATCGGCGTCGCCGAGCCGGTGAGCATCCTGGTCGAGACCTTTGGCACCGGCAAGATCGCCAACGAGAAGCTGCAATCGCTCGTGCGCGCCAACTTCCAGCTCACCCCGAAGGGCATTATCGAGAGCCTGAAGCTGCGCCGGCCGATTTATCGCAAGACTGCCGCGTATGGCCACTTCGGACGCAACGATCCCGACTTTACCTGGGAAGCGACCGATAGGGCCGCAGCCTTGAAAGAACAGGCGGCGAAGCAGGGAAGTACCGTAGCCGCCGCGAAGTAAACGAGGATTAACCACGGATGGACCCGGATTTTCACTGATTGATGTTCATCCGTGTTGATCCGTGGCAATCCGTGGTGAATTAGACATTTCATGCCTACGAAAGCGAAGAAACAGGAGATCATGGCAACGACACCGACGACCGTACCCTGCGACGTGAAGAGCATCGAGCTGGCCGATATGGGCCGCAAGCGCATGGACTGGGCCAACCAGTCGATGAAGGTGCTGCAGAGCATCCGCAAGGATTTCATCAAGGGGCAGCCGCTGAAAGGCGTTCGCATTTCCGCCTGCCTGCACGTTACCGCTGAAACCGCCAACCTCATGATCACCTTGCGTGACGGCGGCGCGGACGTGGCGCTTTGCGCCTCCAACCCGCTCTCCACGCAGGACGATGTGGCGGCTTGCCTGGTGCGCGACTACGGTATCCCCGTCTTCGCCATTAAGGGTGAGGACAACGACACCTACTACTCGCACATCATGGCGGCCCTCGACCACAAGCCGCAGATCACAATGGATGACGGCGCCATCCTTCATAAGTTCGTAGTGCTCGGCGCGGAGCACGCTCTTGTTGCCGGTGACG
>JBOGLI010000102.1:0-3936 GCA_050746165.1 Terriglobales bacterium
GGTGCTGAGCGACGTGTTGGTTACTCTCCTGGATTCGACGTTGCGATTGACCAAGGCCGAGCGCGGCTACGTCTTCCTGCGCGACGATGCCGGCAAGCTGCAACTTGCCGCTGGACGGAACGCGCGCGGCGAGGTGCTCACCGACGATGCGGCCATTTCGCGCTCGATTCTTGAGGAAGCAGCCACCAAGAACTCCGAGTTCTTGGTGAGCGACACCAGTTCCTCCAGCGACCTTGCCGCCCGCAACAGCATCATCGCCTACGATCTGCGGACCGTCATCGCCATCCCGCTGCGCAAGACAGCCACGCAAGTGCAGACAACGGGAGACAACGCCGAGACCGCCGGCGTGCCGGGAATCCGCGGCGTTCTCTACCTCGACAGCCGCTTTGCCTCGCGCGACATCTCGCAAGTCAGCCACGACATCCTGCGCGCGATCGCGACAGAAGCGGCCGCCTTGGTCGAGAACGCGCGCCTCGTCCAGGCCGAGGAAGCGGCCAAGCGTTACCAGCAGGAGTTGTCGATCGCCGCATCGATCCAGCAGCGGCTGATGGCGGTCAGCATTCCAGACGTGCCCTACGCGGCCATCCGCGCCACCAACATCGCTTGCAAAGACGTCGGAGGCGATTTCTTCGACGTAGTGATGACGGAGAAGGGGCTCGCCGTGCTTGTCACGGACGTATCTGGAAAAGGAATTTCGGCAGCGCTGCTGGCCTCGATTTTGCAGGGCATGATTTATTCGCAACTGGTCGCAAACGTCCCGCTGGCGGAGATCATTTCTTCGGCCAACGCGTTCCTCTGCCGCAAGGTCGCCGGACAGAAGTACGCGACAGTCTTCCTCTGCCGCATCGATCAGAACGGCGTGATGGAATACATGAACTGCGGGCACGTTCCGCCGGTGCTGGTCGGGCCGGGCGGCGTGCAGCGACCGGGCAACTGCAACCTGCCCGTCGGCTTGATACCGGACGCGCAGTATTCCACGGAGACGATCAATCTCGGTTCGGCCGACAAACTGGTGATCGTCACCGACGGCGTGACCGAAGCGGAAAACGCAACCGGCGACTTCTTCGGCGACGAAGGCCTGGAGTTGGCGTCGCATTCCGCGTCGCCCTTCGACGCCGTATTCACCGCGGTAAAGGACTTCTGCGGAGAAACACCGCTCGGTGATGACTGTACGATCCTCGAACTGACGTACAAGGGCGCGTAATCGCCGCTGCCATGAAAACCGGCGCAGATTTTCCGACGCTTGCACGCGCTGTGGCGCAACTACGGGCAGGAGAAGTAACGTCGGTCGCGCTGACGGAATCCTGCCTCGCACGCATTCGCGAGCGCGATCGCGAGCTGAACTCATTCATTACGGTGACCTCCGAATCGGCGCTGGAGCAGGCGCGGCAGGCGGACCGGGAGTTGCGCTCGGGATTCGACCGCGGTCCGCTGCACGGAATCCCCATCGCCTTAAAGGACCTGATCGACGTCGCCGGGGTCAAAACCACAGCGGCCAGCGCGCAACTTGCGGATAACGTCGTTGCCAGCGACTCGCCGGTCACGCGCCGGCTGCGCGACGCCGGCGCGGTCCTGCTCGGAAAGTTGAATCTGCACGAATTTGCTTACGGCGGAAGCGGCGTCATCTCTGCCTTCGGGGCGGTAAAGAACCCGGCGAATCCGCGTTACATCACGGGTGGTTCTTCGTCAGGCTCGGCCGCAGCGGTCGCGGCGGGATTTTGTTTTGCCGCGATTGGAACGGATACCGCGGGCTCGATCCGCCTGCCTGCAGCCTGCTGCGGCGTAGTCGGGTTCAAACCGACGTACGGCGCGGTAAGCACGGAAGGTGTGGTTGAGCTTTCACGGTCGCTCGACCACGTCGGACCGCTCGCGCGCAATGTAGAAGACGCCCGGCTGGTTTGGGAAGCGATCCGTGATACCGCGGGCGGAGAACATGCGAATGAATCCGGCGCAAGAATCGGTGTGATGCGGCGTTTTTTCTTCGACGATCTTGATTCTGAAGTGAGCGATAGGATCGATGCCGCAATTGCGCGGATCGCGAAACATTTCAAAGTCGTAGAGAATGTTGATTTCGCCGTGGATGAAGACCGGACGGTGCAGATGCGCGAATCGTGGGACTACCACCAGCGTTGGGTGCGGGAATCGCCGGAGAAATACGATCCACAGACGTTGCAGCGAATCCGGCGAGGCGCTGACGTGACGGACGAGCAGTTCCGAATCAAGCTGGCGGAACTGCGCGCCACGCGGGCACGCGGCGCTGCCATGTTCGAGGGTGCCGGCATCGATGTGCTGGTCACACCCACCGCCCCGATTCCCGCGCCGTCGTTCGACGAAGTACTGGCGGACCCGAAGACGCTGCGCGCCAAAGAACTCGTGCTTCTGCGCAACACTCGCCCATTTAACGTTTGGGGAACGCCTGCGATTTCCGTGCCGATCGGGACAACCGCAGCGGGCCTGCCGATGGGAATGCAATTTGCTGCGGCCCCTGGACAGGATGCCTTGCTGCTCGCTTTCGCGGCGGAGTTCGAGAAGCTGTAAAGCAGGCGCAACTTTCCCACCCAACGTGGGGTCTGTTCATTGCGTTCGTGCTGGAGTTTGACTACGCTGTTTGCGGCCAATCCCATGACCCGGTTGTGCGCATTCCTTCTATTGCTCCTCGTCATCGCTCCGATGGCGCACGCCCAAGGCGTTTACAGCCCCGGCCAGCGCTCGGACGCGGCCGCGCAGACCGGCGACATTACCCTCACTGGAATGGTGGTCAACTCCGTCACTGGCGAAGGCATTCCCCGCGCACTAGTACAAATGGGCGGCATGGCGGCGAGGACGGCGCTAACTGACTCCTCCGGCAAGTTTCAGTTCGAGGGCCTGCCCGAAATGCAGGCGATCGTCGCTGCGCGCAAGCCCGGCTATTTCTCCGACCAGGAACTCGCGCGCGGATTCCGGATGAAGCAGATCGCGATCACCTCTGGGATGGGGACCGTCACCATCACGCTCATCCCGGCTGGAGTGGTAACGGGTCACGTAACGACTCCAGAGGGCGATCCCGTGGAAGGCGCGTTTGTGCGGCTCAAGGCACAAACAATTGTGCAGGGGCGCAAACAATGGGTGGAGCGCGGTGGCGCGAGAGCGGACGAGGACGGGGCATTCCGCATCGCCAATCTGCAGCCGGGAAAGTACTTCCTGTTCAGCGACGGATCGGAACGGATGATGACGGGACCGCCCGACGAAGCGTTCGCACCTGCGTATTATCCGGGCGTGCCGGACATCACCGGCGCAACGCCCCTCCACGTGCAGCCCGGGCAAACCGTCAATGCCGATCTCACCTTACAGCCGGAAAAGGCGTATCGCGTCAGCGGCGTAGTGACTGGGCTGCAGCCCGGCCAGATGGCAATGATCCGCATCGTCGGCAGCGGAAATGAATTCCTGCCGTTCCAAGCTTCAGCCCGGCCGGACGGAACCTTTGAAATCCCGAGAATTCCTGCCGGAGCGTACACGCTCAAAGCGCAGTCGCAAGATAACATGGTCTTTCGAGGCGGGATGGGCGGCGGAGGCCGGCCACTGCCGCGCAACCCGCAGAGTTACACCGGAAGCGTTCCGATCAATGTCTCTGGGGAATTGACGGATATCACCATTGCAATGCAGCCCGCGGCAACCATACCGATTTCGGTGCGGACCGATTTCAGCAACGCCCAGGCGAACGATTCGGGAGCACTCGTCCCGTCTCCGGACTCGCAAAAATCCTTCCGCCAGTTCGTGCATGTCACGATCCAGCGCGTCGATGGCACGAACGGGATTGGGTCGCAATTCGACGCGAATGGGACCATGGTGATTCGCGATGTGGAACCGGGTCGCTATCGCGTCGACTTCAACCCGATGGGCGGCAATATCTACGTGCAGTCCGCAATGTACGGGAACACCGACCTGCTGCACGACGAT
>JBOGLI010000103.1:0-2231 GCA_050746165.1 Terriglobales bacterium
CTTCGCTGCGCTCAGGATGACAAATCCAACGGATTGAGACGAGGAGCTAAGAGCTAAAAGCTGTGTTTCAGGAACAGCGCCCCGAGCGGCGGCAGCTTTAGTTCCACGCAGTAGGGAAAGCCGTGGCAGCCTGCGTCTCCGGTGTTCACGCCCCCGCCATTGCCGACGCCTGAACCGCCGTAGATGTCGCCGTCGCTATTGAGGAGCTCTCTCCAATATCCGGCGAAGGGGACGCCCATGCGGTACCGTTCGCGCACGACGGGCGTGCAATTCAGCACCACGATGACGCAATCGTCCTGGTTCTCGGCGCGGCGGATGAAAGACAGCACGCTGGCATCGGCGTCGTTGGCGTCGATCCACTGGAAGCCGCGCGGGTCGAGATCGAGTTCGTGGAGCGCGGGCTCTTCGCGATACAGGCGGTTCAGGTCCTGGACGAGCCGCTGAATTCCGGCGTGGTTGGGAGCTTCGGTCAGGTGCCAATCGAGGCTGCTTTCGTGGTTCCACTCGCCCCACTGGCCGAATTCCCCGCCCATGAAGAGCAGTTTCTTTCCCGCCTGGGCCCACATGTCGCACAGGAGGAGGCGCAGGTTGGCGAATTTCTGCCAGACGTCGCCCGGCATTTTGTTGAGCAGCGAGCCCTTGCCGTGGACGACCTCGTCATGCGAAAGCGGCAGGACGAAGTTTTCGTTAAACGCGTACAGCGCGCGGAACGTGAGCTGGTTGTGATGGAATTTGCGGTGAATGGGCTCGTGCGACAGGTAGGCGAGCGTGTCGTGCATCCATCCCATGTCCCACTTGAGGCCGAAGCCAAGTCCGCCGAGATAAGTCGGGCGCGAGACCATCGGCCACGCGGTGGATTCCTCGGCGACCGTCTGGATTTCGGGATGCGCCTGGTAGGCGTCCTGGTTCATCTTTTGCAGGAAGCTGATCGCATCCAGGTTCTCGCGCCCGCCAAAGCGGTTGGGGATCCACTCCCCTTCCTTGCGCGAGTAGTCGAGATACAGCATGGAGGCGACGGCGTCCACGCGCAGACCGTCGGCGTGATAGCGGTCCAGCCAGAACATCGCGCTGGAGAGCAGAAAACTGCGGACCTCGTTGCGCCCGTAATTAAAGATGTAGCTCTTCCAGTCGGGATGGAAGCCCTGGCGCAGGTCGGAGTGCTCGTACAAGTGCGTGCCGTCGAAATACGCGAGGCCGTACTCGTCGGTAGGAAAGTGCGAGGGCACCAAGTCGAGCAGCACGCCGATTCCCTGCTGGTGCAGGTAGTCGACGAGGTACATGAAATCCTGCGGCGTGCCGTAACGGCTAGTCGGGGCAAAGTAGCCGGTGGTCTGGTAGCCCCAGGAGCCGTAAAACGGATGCTCCATGATGGGCAGGAACTCAATGTGCGTGAAGCCCAGACGGTTGACGTAGTCGGCGAGGCGCGGCGCGAGTTCGCGATAGCTCAGCGGCCGGTTGTTCTCGTCGGGATTGCGCATCCACGAGCCGATGTGCACCTCGTAGATGGACATGGGCGCGCGCAGCGAATTGCGCTCCCGGCGAATCTGCATCCACTGCTGGTCGCCCCACTCGTACCAGGTGCTGCGGACGATCGACGCGGTCTTGGGCGGGACCTCGTCGAAAAAGGCGAACGGGTCCGCCTTGTCCACCTTGAAGCCGTGATAGCGCGACTCGACGTGGTACTTGTACGAGGTGCCCTCGCGAAGTCCGGGAACAAAGCCCTCCCAGACGCCGGAGGAGCCGCGGACGCGCAGGGGAAGGCTGTGCTTGTTCCAGCCGTTGAACTCGCCCATGACGAAGACGGCCCACGCGTCGGGCGCCCACACGGCAAAATGCACGCCCTCGACGCCGCCGTGCTTCACCTGGTGCGCGCCCATCTTTTCGTACAGGCGGCCGTGCGCGCCCTCGTTGAAAAGATAGAGGTCGTAATCGCTCAGCAACGAAAAATCGTAAATGACTCCGGGAGTATCGACGGAAGACGACATCGTTCCCTCTGTTCTCTAATGTACTCGCAGTTAGAACGAAGCGGGCCGGGAGCCGTTGCTTGAGGCCTGAAATTGATATGTTGATGTACTTATGAAAACGAATGCAGCACGCATGCTCGATGGGCAGGGCATACGCTACGAACTTCGCGAATACGACGTTGATCCAGATGATCTGGCGGCCGAGAGCGTTGCGGAAAAGATTGGCATGGCCGCGGAACAGGTGTTCAAGACGCTGGTGGCGCGCGG
>JBOGLI010000104.1:0-5083 GCA_050746165.1 Terriglobales bacterium
GTGCTGGACGTCACCGCGCACCGGCAGCTGCAGGCGCAACTGCTGCACTCGCAAAAGATGGACGCGATCGGGCAGCTGGCCGGCGGCATCGCGCATGACTTCAACAACCTGCTGATGGTGATCCGCAGCTACGCGGAAATGGCCGCCGAGAGTCGTGAGGCGGGAGGTTTGAGGGCTCAGGGCGCAGGGCGCATGGCTCAGGGCCCAGGGCTCGTGCCGCAAGACTCATCCGACGAGACGCTGAAGCGGCAGCTCGACGCCATCATGAAGGCCGCCGACCGGGGCGCCGCCCTGACCCGGCAGTTGCTCACCTTCGGACGCAAGCAGACCTTCTCGCCCCGCGTCATGGAACTGAATTCCGTCCTTGAAAACATGACACGGGTGCTGCCGCGCGCGTTGGGCGAGGACGTACGCGTGGAGCTGCGCGCCGCACCCGGCCTGTGGCAGGTGAAGGCCGACCCGGTGCAGATCGAGCAACTGGTGCTGAACCTCGCGGTGAACGCTCGCGATGCCATGCCCTCGGGCGGACGGCTGACCATCGAAACCGACAACACCGTTCTCGACTCCGACTACGTCAAGTTGCATGCCGGAGTAACACCGGGCGAGTACGTGATGCTCGCCGTCAGCGACACCGGGCACGGCATTGCCCCGGACGTGCTGCCGCGCATCTTCGAACCGTTCTTCACCACCAAGGAGCGCGGCAAGGGGACCGGCCTCGGCCTGCCGACGGTCTATGGGATCGTGCAGCAATGCGGCGGCTTCGTCTGGGTTTATAGCGAAGTCGGGCAGGGCACGGTTTTCAAGATCTACCTGCCGCGCAACGGCGCCGGCGCAGCCTCTACCAGTACGCCCGCGCCGGCAAAGCCGGTCCGGATCTCCGGCTCCGAAACTATCCTGATTGTCGAAGATGAAGAGGCGGTGCGCTGTGCGACGCGCGATTATCTTGCCCGCTGCGGATACCGCGTCTTCGAGGCCGCCTCCGGCGAGGAAGCGCTGCGCTCATCGGACCAGCACCGCGGCACCATCAACCTGCTCATCACCGACGGGGTCATGCCGGGCATGAGCGGCATGGCGCTGGCACAGGAGATTTCGGAGCGGCGTCCCGGGATCCGCATTCTCTGCGTCTCCGGGTACACCGAAGCTTCCATGTCGGCGCACGGACTGAGCGCAGACACCGCATTTCTGCAGAAGCCGTTCAGCCTTGCCGCGCTCGCCGCCAAAGTCCGCGAATTGCTGGACGCGCAGCCCCACCAGCATGCGGCATGAGTCGTGAGGGCGTCTGGCTCATGGCGCAGGGCTCATGGCTTACGAAGAATGGCGTAAACGTCAGCTCGCCAGAGTTGTACAAGCAGTGATCCTTGTGCCTTGTGCTTTTGCCATGTGCCATGAGCCATACGCCCTCCCGCGTGCCATCTTCCGTCATTGTGCATCTAACTCTGCGATGGCTTTGCCTCATTCACGCCCGCCGCGGCGCGGCCTTAGTACTGTAAGTTCGTCCCCGCGCGATCCGGTTAAATTGTTGATCGATACCGTGCTCCGGCACGGCGACGTCGCCGCCATACTCCCCGAGGTGTTGAACTGTATTGCCGCCGTGTTCGGCGCCGATTCCGCGGTGCTGCTCCTCGCCGGGGAGGAGGCGCAGGATCTGGCGGTCGCCGCCTCGGTGGGTGCCTATCGCCAGGAATTTCCGGTTGGCGCGCGCATACCGATGCCCGAGGCGGCGCGCACGATCGTCGAAGGTAAACCGCTTGAGCTCAATGATCTCTTCGCCTCCGCCTCTGCGCCGGCAAATTCGATAGGCGCCGCCATGTTCGTGGACAGCACGTTTCTCGGATCCGTCCACGTTGCGTGGGCGGACAACGTCGCGGCCGATCGCAATGTTGCGCGTTTGCAGGCATTCGCCGACCGGGTGGCACTGGCCATCGATCATGGCCGGCTTTATCGCGCCGAGCGCATCGCGCGCAGCGATGCGGCGCGGGCGGAGAGACGCTTCCGCGACCTGGTACACAGCCTCGATGCGATTGTGTGGGAAGCGGACGTCGCCGACTGGCGTTTTACGTTCGTTAGCCGCCGCGCCGAAAAAATGCTGGGCTACCCTCTTCGGGATTGGCAGGCCACGCCCGATTTCTGGCTCAAGATCGCGCACCGCGATGACCGTGCGGCGATCGAGCGCCAGCGGCAGGAAATGCTGAAGCGCGGGCGCGGCGGGGCAATGAAATTTCGCGCGTACTCCGCCGACGGGCGCACGCTTTGGTTCCGCGCGCTTTGTGAGGTGGTGCGCGACCTCGCCGGAGTACCGCGGCAAATGCGCGGCCTCATGCTCGACATCACGCAGCGGCGTCGCGCCGAGCGCGACGCACTGCTGCTCGCCGCCATCGTCGAAAGCACCGACGAGGCCATCATCGGCAAGGACCTGAGCGGCATCATCCGCACCTGGAATGCGGGCGCGGAAAAAATGTACGGCTACACCGCTGCCGAGGTGGTCGGACGCCCCGTCACCGTCCTCGAACCGCCGCAGCGCCGTGGCGAGATCGACGAAATCATGCGCAAGCTGCGCGCCGGCGAGCCCATCTCCCACATGGAAACGCAGCGCCGCCGCAAGGATGGCGAGATCATCGACGTCGCTCTCACCGTTTCGCCGATCCGCGACCCGAAAAGCAACGCTGTCCTCGGCGCCTCCGCCATTGCTCGTGACATCACCGGAATGAAGCGAGCCGAGCGGACCCTGCGAAATACGGAGAAACTGGCTGCCACCGGGCGTCTTGCCGCGTCCATCGCGCACGAAATTAATAACCCGATGGCAAGCGTCACCAATCTTCTCTACCTGCTGGAGCACCACGGCACGCTCGACGCCACCGCCACCGAGTACGTCAAGCTCGCGCAGGACGAGCTCAAGCGCATTACCCACATTGTCCGGCAGATGCTCGGCTTTTACCGTGAGTCGGAGTCGCCGGTCGCCGTCGATCCGGCCGAGGTTATCGACAACGTTCTCCTGCTCTACTCGCGGCGCTTGCAGAACACGAAAATCGACGTCCAAAAGAACCATCGCACCGATGCGCAGATCCAGGGTTTCCCCGGCGAGATTCGCCAGGTATTTTCCAATCTGCTGGTGAACGCGATCGAGGCAGTGGGCGAAAAGGGGCGCATTCGCATCGATGTCCGCCGCGCCCGCGACTGGTCGAGTCCGAAGCGGACCAAGGGCGTGCGAATCCTTGTTGCCGATGACGGCCCTGGGATTCCCGAGACTGCCCGCAAGCATATCTTCGAGCCGTTTTTTACCACCAAGGGAGAGCGCGGAACCGGGCTCGGCCTATGGGTAAGCGAAGGCATCGTGCGCAAGCACGGCGGTACCATGCGCGTCAGGAGTGCGACCGGAGCGCGCCACGGTACCTGCTTCTCATTGTTCTTTCCCGCCGCTCCGGCGCAGCCCGCCCGCACGAAGATCGCCTAGCCGCGGCCGGCGCCGAACACGCCCCAGCCCAGCAGCAGGAAGATGATCAGCAGGATCAGGAACAGCGCAAGAAGGAACCGTGCAATGGTGGCGAAGCCCTTGGCGATGCCGCTGAAGCCGAGCAGCCCGAAAACCAAGGCCGCGATGGCGCACACCAGCGCCCAATAAAGCATACGTAAACTCCCGAAGGTGAGAAGGTACTTTCCTGGGCGGGGTTGCCGGAAGAACAGTCGCCAGACGAATGGCTCATGGCTTATGGTCCATGGCTTATGGCTCAAGTCCGTCAGAGTTGTTCGAGCCGCCTGTGGTCGTTGCTCCATGAGCCCTGCGCCATGAGCCATTCGCCGGGTCCTGCCGACTGACGTGACCTCGATCACACCCTCCTGTGCGGCAAAATGCTAAGCTCGTAGATTCATGTCTGCCCCTGAATCCATCTTTGTCCGCGCCTGCAAGGGCCATTCGACGCCCGTCACCCCGGTGTGGCTGATGCGCCAGGCCGGCCGCTACATGGCCGAGTACCGCGCCATCCGCAAACATCACTCCATTCTCGAGATTTGCAAGACGCCGGAGCTGGCGGCGAAGGTCACGATCGAAGCCGCCGAGATCCTCGGCGTCGACGCGGCCATCATCTTCGCCGACCTCCTGCTGCCACTCGAGGTCATGGGTGTCCCCTTTCGCTTCGAGACCGGCGAAGGCCCCAAGATCGAGAAGCCGGTGCGCTCGCCGCATGATGTCGAGGCGCTTCGCACCGATCAAGCGAGTGAGCTCGGGTACGTCGCCGAATCGGTCGCGAAAGTCGTGAGGCATTTCGGAGCGAAGCTGCCCGTGATCGGCTTCTGCGGCGCGCCCTTCACGCTGGCCAGTTACATGATCGAGGGCGGCGGCTCGCGCAACTACGTCGAGACCAAGCGGCTCATGTACCGCTCGCCTGAGGCGTGGGACGAGCTCATGCGCAAGCTGGTGGCCGTGCTGGCGCCGTATGCGATCGAGCAGGCGCGCGCCGGCGCTGACGTCATCCAGATATTCGACTCCTGGGTCGGATGCCTCAGTCCCGCCGACTACCGCCGCTTTGTCCTGCCGCGCACAACCGAACTGGTGCAGGCGATCAAGGAATCGGGTGCGCCGGTGATCTATTTCGGCACCGATACGGCGACGCTGCTGACCGCGATGAAAGAGACGCAGGCGGACGTGATCGGCGTCGACTGGCGCATCGGCATCGACGACGCGTGGGAGTTGCTCAAACACCGCGGCGCCGTCCAGGGGAATCTCGATCCCGTGGTGCTTTTCGCCAGCAAGAAGGAAATTCGCACGCAGGCGGCCGACGTGATCCGTCGCGCCGGCGGACGCGCCGGGCATATCTTCAACCTCGGCCACGGCATCCTTCCCGAAACGCCCGTCGAACACGTCAAAGACCTCGTCGATTTCGTGCACGAGTTCTCGTCGAAACACGTGACCGCCGGAAAAGTGGACTGGTTCGGCGAGGACCAATAGTCATTTCGAAACGAGTTTGTTTCGGAAGGAGATTGTTTTCGGAAGGCGACGGCTTCAGCCGTGCCGTAACAAGTGCCACCATTGATGCGGCTTTAGCCGCTGAGGTCGATCAACCGCCAATGATCGGTTCGAATTCAAAAC
>JBOGLI010000105.1:0-2948 GCA_050746165.1 Terriglobales bacterium
GCGCGATCTCGAGCAGCGGATTCCTGCCCGTGACGGCGAAGACGAGATCGGCGATCCTCTTGATCACCTTCGCGCGCGGATCGTACGACTTGTAGACGCGATGCCCGAAGCCCATCAGTTTGACGGCACCGTCGCCCGCCTTCACCTTCTTGATGAACTCAGGCACCTTGCCGACCGAGCCGATCTGGTTGAGCATGCGCAGCACCGCTTCGTTGGCGCCGCCGTGCAGCGGGCCGTAGAGCGCCGCGGCCGCGCCGGCCAGCGCGGAATACGGATCCGCATGCGAGCTGCCGATCGTCCGCATCGTCGTCGTGCTGCAGTTCTGCTCGTGATCGGCGTGCAGGATGAAGAGCACGTCGAGCGCGCGGGCGAGCACCGGGTTCGACAGGTACTTGGGTTCGTCGCGCTTCCACAGCATGTGCATGAAATTCTCGGTGTATCCGAGTTCGATGTCCGGGTAGACGTAAGGCAGTCCCTTGCTGTGACGGTAGCAATAGGACGCGATCGTCGGCATCTTGCCCAGGATGCGCACCACCTGGTGCATGCGCGTCTCCGGGTCCTTGATGTTCTTGGCATCGGGATAGAACGTCGAGAGCGCGGCCACGGTGCTGGTCAGCATGCCCATCGGATGGGCGTCGTGGTGGAAGCCGTCCATGAACTTCTTCAGATTCTCGTGGATCATGCGATGGTTGTTGATCTGCGCCGTCCATTCCTGCAGTTGCGATTCGCTCGGCAGTTCGCCGTGAATCAGCAGGTACGCGACCTCGAGGAACGTGCAATGCTCCGCCAGTTCTTCGATGGGATAACCGCGGTAGCGCAGGATGCCGCGTTCGCCGTCGAGGAACGTCACCTGGCTATGCCCGCAGGCAGTGTTCATGTAAGCCGGGTCGTACGACATCATTCCGAACTCGTCGGCGTTGACCTTGATCTGCCGCAGGTCCGAGGCCCGGATGTTGCCGTTGGTGACGGGCAGCGTGTACTCCTTGCCCGTGCGGTTATCTTTGATGGTAAGCGTGTCGCTCATGAGGGCGCTCCTTCGGAGCAGATGAATGCCGACCCATGATTGTGGATTTACGCGCACATGCAGGCAGTGAGTTCGGTCACAAGTCGGTGTGAGAAAAGAACTTCACAGGCGGACGGCTGGACGAGGCGCGGCTTCAGCGGTGACAGCGTACATGCGGGCGAACAGAAGGCGCAAAGTCACGATATGGGGATTTCACAACAGTGACGCGGACCTTTGGGCGGCGATTCGGTCAAATATCTCATAGAGTCGCGCCGAACCGATGTCAGACACATCCACGTCGTAAACATCTCTTATCTTCGCAACAAGTGTATCGTTCGTTTCGTCTGCCTGAAAATCCCACAGGCTCGACTCATCTGAAATCCAGGCCCAATCCAACTCAAGCACGCGTCGGATGAAGTCTTCCGCCAGTTCGGAGTGTGCATTAACTCGTTCTGAGGAAGCGAACTGCACCGGAACTGAGGTGCCGGGACGCGGCATCCGCTGTTGAGTTCTTTGCCTTTCCGCTTTTACGTTCGCGAGGTTACCTTCTAAGTTTGCCAGCGCGTCGTGTTCCGTGTCTCCAGTGCCCGCCAATCCCCAGTTCACGATGAAAGCCATGTATCGCTGCGGTTTCAATCGTTTCCCTTGTGCCGCTGGCTCGACGGATTGTTCCTTCGTCGCTACTGGGTAGTCACCCAGTTCCCAATCGCGTTTGCGGAAGGATAGGCACAGCTTCCAAATGGCTAGTGCCCGATTTTGAAATGTATGTGCCACTCAACGCCCCACTTTACCTCGACATACTCGCGAATAATGATTGATAACAGGCCTTCACGTAATTATTCGCTACTCGCAACACTGATTGCAAGGTGAGGCGCGTTTCGCCCGTGCTTTTCCGGCGCGGATCTCGGCACGGATGACTTCGGAACCGTAAGGATTTCTCGTAGTTTCCTGTGCAGGGCAGAAGGAATTATTAAGGAGCGAAATACCGAAATACTGAATTACTGAATTACTGAGAAACTGAAATACTGCCCTCAGAACATCCGGCTATTCTGCGCTTCTTTGGCTTCTCCGCTGACCTGCGCCTTTTCCTGCGCGTCCATCTCGCGCCAAAGCATGGAAATGTTGTGCTCCAGGTAGGTGTTGTTGCGGTCCTTGGCCAGGGCGCGGCTGAACCAGTGATAGGCCTGGACGCGGTTCAGCGGGACGCATTCCCCGGTGGCGTAGAGCGCGCCCAGGTGGCCCATGGCGCGCGGATTTTCCTGCTTGGCGGCGGCGTTGAAGTCGATCACCGCCTGCTGGCAATTTTGAGGAGCGCCATGGCCGTAGAGATAACGCTCCCCGGAAGCGACCAGGTCGTCGCCGGCGGGAGGCGTGGCCGCCTTCTCTTCGCGCGCCGCCCTCCTCTCGCTGTCCGCCGGCGATGGTTTCTTTGCTTCCGTTTTTTTCGCCGTTGTGGACGCGGGCTGTTCCGCGTGCGACTGCGCCTCGTCTTTCGGCGGAGTGCTCGTTTCATCCTTCGGAGCGTTCGTCTGATCGGGCTTGGTAGCGTCGTTTGGCGCGGTGGTTTTCGGCGCGTTGTTTTTGTCGGGCGCCGCCGAATCGTTTTCCGGCAGCGACTGCTGCGCGTTCGGCTGCGACGCAGGTGGTGTCACGTTATCGCTGGACGCGGTGGAACTGCCCGGCGTCGCCGGTGCCTGGTTCATTCCGGGCGCCCCGGTATCCACCTTCCGATTGGCCTTGTTCACCACCCAGGTCGTCAGCGGCTGCCACTGCCAGTACAGCACTCCGCCGAGCGCAATCAGGCAAATCAGGAACACGACCAGCCCGGCATGGGACTTGGGCGGCTCGTCTTCATACAAGTAGGAATATCCGGACGACGAATCGCTCGTGCTCCCGAGTCCGAGAATCGATGGACCACTGACCATGCCGCCGGGGTGCTCGACCG
>JBOGLI010000106.1:0-3677 GCA_050746165.1 Terriglobales bacterium
CACCTTTTCTTCACGTTCTAGCCTTGTCATAGGAGAAATCGGAAGCTCCACCTGCTCCCCCTGGCACAACGCCACTCTCAGAGAGCGCGGACGGGTCACCTCAGCTCCCATTCCTCCTGATCGCACATTCGTAGCTTTTCAACATGCGCCTGTCGCGCGTGCTGGGTGCTCGTTTGCGCGAATCCCATTTGAAATAGACACGACGTGTCGAAGAACAATTCTTCTTTCGAAAGGTCACGACCATTGTCTTTCGGAAGGTCACGGCTTTAGCCGTGACGTACAGGGAATCCCACGACTGCGGCTTCAGCCGCTGAGGGACGTCTTTTGACTTCGCAACAGCAGATTCCTCGGGGACTGAAGTCCCCGAGGAATGACAAAAGTGACGCCGCCTCTTGCGGCGCGGCTGAAGCCACGCCCTTCCGAAACACGCTCCCGACGTTTACTAACGTGCAATCAAAAACCCATAATCAATTCCCATTTCGGGCTGGGTTACCCGGGTGGATCTCATTCATTCCATTAGGTCGCAAAAACGATTACGAGGTAATACTCACATGCCTATTCCCCAACTTGATAACACCCCGCGGTGTCAGCATATGCGGCTGCGCGGGAAGGAGTGCCTAGCGCCGGCGCGGCGCGGGACGAAGTACTGTCTGTTTCATGAGGCGGAGCACAAAGATGAAGAGAAGCTGACCTTTCCGCCGATCGAGGATGGGGCGTCGGTGGCGGTGGCCACCGACCAGGTGATCAAAGCGTTGAAACACGACATCATCGATTACCGGCGGGCGGCGCTGCTGTTCTCGGGGCTGCGGCTGGCGCGGATCAACCTGAAGCAGTTAGGGCTGGAGCTGGGAGATGAGATTGCACCCACCCTAGCAAACCCGGCTCGGGTGGGCCACTCCGAGCGCGGCAAAGAAGAAGATGAGCTGGACGGGCCGTCGTTGGCGGAGATCCTGCTGGAGCGGTTGAGCGCGCTGGAAGAGGAGACGGCGCGGGAGGAGGGGAGGCCGGCGCCTCCGCCGTACGACATGGAGGAGGCAAGGGCGCGCGGATTGAACGATGCCGAAATGGTGCTGGAACGGCTTCGAGGGCTGGAAGTCGAAGAGGAAGATTCACCACGGAGTCACGGAGACACGGAGGAAGGCACGGATCAAATGCATGTTTGATTGTCGATTGTCGATTGTCAATTGAATGGAGGAACCCACCCTTCGCCAAAATCGGGCGAAAGGGTGGGCCACCCACGCACAGTAGTTAGGAGGTAGGAGTTAGTAGTTAGCGATCAGTACGGAAACGGTTCGATCTTCCAGCGCTCCCAGACTTTGGCGTCGCAGAAGAGGCGGAAGAGGTTCTCGTCGATGTTGCCGTCCTTCATTTCCATCTCGAGGATCTGGACGGCGCGCTCGGTGGAGACCGCTTTCTTGTAGGGGCGGTCGCTGGCGGCGAGAGCGTCGAAGATATCGCTGATGGTCATCATGCGCGTCTGCAGCGGGATTTCCGGCGCATTCAGCTTATTGGGATAGCCACGGCCGGTCAGCTTCTCGTGGTGGCTGCGCGCGATTTCGGGGATGTTGCGGATCTCGGTGGTCCAGGGAATCTGCTGCAGGAAGTTGAACGTGTGGACAACGTGCGACTCGATCTGCAGGCGTTCGCTCTCGTCGAGCGAACCTTTGCGGATGGAGAGGAGGCGGACCTCGTCGGGATTGAGCAGCGACTGGTCCTGCCCGTCGAAGTCGAGGAAGTGACGGGCGGCGAGGTCAGCGAGCTTTTCGAAATTGCCTTCGGGCAGCACCGTGGGCTTATTGGAATCGAGGACAGTGGCGAAGTACTCGTCCATCTCCTTGATCTGGCCGGCGATTTCGCCGTCGAGTTCGCCGAGCTTGGCGATGTAGTCTTCGCGGCCCTTCTCGAGGACGTAGGCGAGCTTCTTCTCCAGCGATTCGACCTGCATGGAGCGC
Organism: Terriglobales bacterium; assembly: GCA_050746165.1. GTDB lineage: Bacteria > Acidobacteriota > Terriglobia > Terriglobales > Acidobacteriaceae > DAISJI01. The sequence goes on from JBOGLI010000106.1 coordinate 1,953, forward strand.
TTGACGAACTGGAAACGCTGCTTCACCAGATCGAGCTGCCAGGGGTAGAGCTTGTTGGCCTTGACCAGGACTTCCTCACGCACGCCGACCTTGCCGAAATCGTGCAGCAGGCTGGCGTAGCGGATCTCCTTCATCTGGTCGCGCGTGAAGCGGACCGCGCCGTAGAGGTGGCCGTCATCACGATCGACGGTTTCAGCCAGGGCGACGGTCAGGTTGGCGACGCGGAAGGAATGACCGGAAGTAGTGGGATCGCGGGATTCAATAGCGACGACGGCGGCCTTGACGAAGCCCTCGAACAGCTTCTGGATGGCTTCGTAAAGGCGGCTGTTTTCCAGGGCGACGGCGGCCTGGCTGGCGAGCGAGGCGACCAGTTCCTGCTGCCGGAGGTTGAAGGGAACGACCTCGGTGACGACGGCGGAAAGCGAATTCAGCTTGGCGTCCCAGCGGCGCTTGGCGTTGATCAACTGCACCACGCCGACGATCTCGCCCTTCTGGTTTTTCATGGGGACGGTGAGCATCGACTTGGTGCGGTAGCCGGAGCTCTCGTCGATCTTGCGGTTGAAGGAGTAGGGCACCATCTCGGGCAGGTGGTAGGCGTCCTCGAGATTGACGATCTCGCCCGTCTTGACGGCGTAGCCGGAGATGGACTGATCGCTGATCTGCATGGTGAATTCGCGGAAGGGGATGGAGACGGTATCGTTCTGCGTCAGCTTGAAGCGCAGAACTTTCTTGCCCTTGCCCTTGCGGTGGACGACGAGCTTGGCGCCGCCGAATTCGGGAGCGGGTTCGTTCTCCTCGGGAAGCACCGGGGTTTCGCCGGTGCCGCCGTGGACCATCTTGTCTTTGTCCTGCTGCTCGTCGCCGACCTCCTCGACGAGGTAGAGGGAACCGGCGTCGGCGCGGGTGATCTCGCGCGATTTGGTGAGGATGAGTTCGAGCAGCTTTTCGGTATCGTGCTCGGCGGAGAGGGCGGCGCCGATGGCGTTGAGGTCGCTGATCTCCTTGGTCGCGCCGGCGAGACGTTCGTTGACCTCGCGACGGGTCTGCAGGAGATGGATGTGGTCGAGCGCGTTGTCGAGCATGCGTTCGACGAGCGCCGGAGGAGTATCGGGGGGAAGGTAGCCGTAAACGGCGCCGTCCATGCGGGGATCGGTGAAGCGCTTTTCGGAGAGCGCGATCACGCGAACGTTGGGAGCGCGCAGCGAGATCTGCAACTGCGAGAGGAGGCGCTCGGAGGAGACTAGAACAATGGTCTCGGCCTCACGCTCTTCCAAGTCGGAGAGCTTCAGACGGGCGTAGCGCTGGATGCCTTTGAGCGCGCGGAAGGCGACGTCGTCGCCCTCAACGGCGATGACGGCCGGCATGGTCCGCAGAGCGGCCGAAACGCTCCCCTTCTCAGGTGTGGCCCGGGTACTCATCATCAACCTGCCCGCCCGCGCGGCACACCACGCCTGCTTCCCCCGCTTGGGCTGTACGCGGCAGCAACTATATCGCAGGTGCGGCGGAAAAACACGCGCTCGGCGGGGACTTTCGCGTTACGGCCGGACATGGGGTTGCCCGCCCATCGGGGGCAGGGCCGTAACCCCCTTTGCTGAACTCTCGAAACATTCGGTTCCCGTACTGCCGATGGCTGTCCACTTGCTTCTAACTGGAGTGTGGGATTCAGGGCCATGTATCCGAAGTCATCAACGTACAGGCAAACGGTATCTTTGTTCCTCTTTGTGC
>JBOGLI010000107.1:0-8988 GCA_050746165.1 Terriglobales bacterium
CCGGTGCTCGAGGTCACGTTGCGCGTCGTTTCGCAAGACGGAAATCCGGTGGCGGTGCAGGGCATCGCCCGCGACGTTTCCGACCGGCGGGCGCTGGAGAAGAAATTTCTGCAGGCGCAAAAGCTGCAAGCAATGGGCACGCTCGCCGGCGGCATCGCGCACGATTTCAATAACCTGTTAACGGTAATCACTGGTTACGTACATCTGTTCTCGGCGCAATTTCCCCCTGACAGTTCAGCACGCGAAGACGTCGAGGAGATTGGCAACGCAACCGCGCGCGCCGCTTCGCTGACGCGTCAACTGCTGACGTTCAGCCGCCAGCAGGTAACGCATCGCGTCGCGCTCAATCTGAACGAGTCCGTGCTCGGGATGGAAAAGATGCTGAGGAGATTGCTCGGCGACGAAATTCAGTTGAATAGCATTCTGCAGCCTGCACTTCCGCGCGTCATCGCAGACGCCGGGCAGATCGATCAGATCATCCTGAACCTGGCCGTGAACGCCCGTGACGCCATGCAGGGGGGAGGCAATCTGGAATTCCGGACCTCCTCTGTCGAGTTGCACCGCGGCAACTCAGTCCTTGACCTGCCGGCAGGCCCGTACGTCTTATTCGAAGTCGCCGATACCGGCGTGGGCATGGATGAAGCAACGCAAGCCAGGGTGTTCGAGCCTTTTTTTACGACCAAGGAGGTCGGCAAAGGCACGGGACTGGGGCTCTCAACTGTTTATGGCATCGTGCAGGATTGCGGGGGGCATATCGGAGTAAATAGCACGATCGGCAGCGGCGCCACGTTCCAAATCTACTTTCCAGCGATACCGGAGGACGAGGAAAGAAGCGAACCGACGGCAGAACGACTCGGGTTGGCGGTCGGATCCGAAACCATTCTTCTGGTGGAAGACGATTCCTCCATCCGCGGCTTGGCCGCCAAGATCCTGGAGACCAGCGGCTACCGCGTACTCACCGCGGGCGACGCGAGTAGCGCACGTGCCATGCTCGACGACTCGGTGAACGCGATCGACTTAATGGTGACTGACCTCATGATTCCTGGCGGCAGCGGCGTAGAACTGGCGCAACACGCGGAATCGGTGCGTCCGTGCATGAAATCGTTTTATATATCCGGGAACCCGGCGGGAAAACTTCCGCCCGATGCGATTCTCCTGCAAAAACCTTTTTCGCCCATTGAGTTAGCTGTGCGCATTCGTACAATTCTGGACGAGTCACGTTAGGAAACGACATGGTAAAGGTGGAGAGAAAAGTCCTGCTCCTGGACGACGATGAGCACATCCGGCGCGTGCTGGGTCGCTATCTGAAAGCGAACGGCTACGAAGTCGAGGAAGCGTCGAACCTGGTTTCCGCATTGCGAGCGTTCGAGTCCATGCGGCCCGATGTCGCCATCTTCGATTTTCGCCTTCCCGACGGAACGGCACTCGATTTGTTGCCGAAAGTGAAGGCCATTGAACCGGAAACACCCGTCATTGTGATGACCGGGTACGGTTCGATGGAATTAGGCGTGACCTTGATCAAGAACGGCGCGGAACAGTGCCTGACCAAGCCGCTGGAGCCCCCCGCGCTCCTCATGGTCATCAACAAGGTCCTGGAAAACACACGCAACCAGCAGAAGCAGCTTGCTTCGAAAAGCCAGCGGCGCCGGACTTCCGCGAATCCATTTCTCGGCGTCAGCAGCGTTATCCGTCGCTTGGAAGATGTTGCCCAGCGCATCGCCGGAAGTCACAGTCCGGTGCTGATCCAGGGCGAAACCGGCAGCGGCAAGGGCGTGCTGGCGCTGTGGCTGCATGAAAATGGTCCCCGCTTCGAAGAGCCTTTCGTGGACTTGAACTGCGCCGGTCTTTCGCGCGAGTTTCTCGAGACCGAATTATTTGGACACCAGAAGGGCGCATTTACCGGGGCGGTGGAACAGAAGCAGGGGCTGTTCGACGTCGCTCACCATGGGACCCTCTTCCTCGATGAAATCGGCGACGTGGACGTAAACGTCCAGCCCAAGCTGCTGAAGGTGTTGGAAGAGAAAAAATTCAGGCGACTTGGAGATGTTCGCGACCGGCAGGTGGACGTTCGCCTGATTGCTGCCACTCATCACAATTTACGCAAGCTGATGGATGACCGCCAATTCCGTAGCGACCTTTACTTTCGTATCAGCACGGTTCCGTTAGTGCTGCCTTCCTTGCGCGACCGCACCGACGACATTCCGGATCTGGCGGCGCACATCCTGAAACGCACGTGTTCGGAGATGGGGCGGCAGCCGGCGGAATTGACTCCCAAGGCGGTGGAACGCTTGCGTAACTATCCATGGCCGGGAAATATTCGCGAGTTGCGAAACGTCTTGGAGCGCGCGCTGTTGATGTCGGTGGACACCTCCGTCCTGGACGCGCCAGACCTGTACTTTGAATCGGGGGCGTCGAACAGCGGCGCCGCCTACAACACGCGGCTAACACTGGAAGAACTGGAACGCATGCACGTCGACCGCGTCTATCGCGAAGAGCAGGAGAATGTTGAGCGTGCCGCCCAACGGTTGGGTATTCCCAAGAGCACTCTCTACACGAAACTGCGCGCCTATGGTCTCACCAAGAGCCGCGGAACGGCCGGATCCTAAATCAAGCCGGTTTGAGTTTTCTGTAATTCCCCTCCCGATGTTGCACTGGCGGTGTGCGACGTTGGAAATCGCGCGCCTTCCTCTCTGCAAATCACTGATATAGAAGCAGCGAATTTATGCCCGCCGTGAAGCCCGCAATGGCAATGCGGTTGCATTGATTGAGGCGCTATCAACGCAAGTTGTTTCCGGAGGCTGTGGCAGTGAAGAAAGTGTTGCTGGTCGACGATTCCAGTACCGCATTGATGATGGGCCAGATGATTTTGCAGCAAAGCCCCAATTATCACTGCTTGACCGCGAATGACGGCGCCGAGGCCGTGAAGAAGGCGCTTGAGCATCACCCCGACATCGTCCTCATGGATGTTGTCATGCCGGTCATGAATGGGTTTGAAGCTTGCCGCCAACTGCGCATGCGTGAGGTCACCAGGAACATCCCTGTCGTGCTCGTGACCACCCGCAGCGAGCCCGAGTATTTAGAAACGGGATATCAGTGCGGTTGCGACGACTACATCACCAAGCCTGTCGACAGCAAGGAACTCCTGCGCGTGCTGGAAAGCTACCTGGGAGAGTAACCGCGGATATGAATTTTCTCGAGTACGTCTACAACCTCAATCTCGAAGCACTGGCGCATGGGAGCAACGGTGTGCTGCATAAGCATGAAACGTCGTTCGTTGAAGTCGCGCGCAATCGGCTGACGGCAGCCGGCACTTGCGAAGATACCAGAAAATCGATCCGGGAGATCGTCGCCAATCTTGTAGGTTGCGAGGAGTTCGCTCTGTACGAGGTTGATTACCGCAGAGCGGTGATGTGGCCGAGATGGTCGTTCGGTGTGCATGCCGACCTGCAGCGGGCCGTCGATCTCATCGCGTATCCCGAATTGAATCCGGCGCTGCAAGGGCAAGTTACCGTCTACACCTCTCCAAAACGCTTGGATTGTTTTCCCGACGCGGTCTCTGCGTTGGTGCCAATCGCATGCCATGACTCGAGATTGGCTGTGCTGGTGCTGTTCGGACTGCTTCCCCAAAAATCCGCCTTAAACGAAACCGACAACCGGCTACTCGAAGTACTTTCGCTTCATGGTGGCCGCGCACTCATGGATGCAGTCACCAGTTTCTCTGTAGGAGGGAAATAAATGAGCATCGCGAAGCTTCATCCTGCGGCGTTGCCCCCGCAAGAGGCACCTGCGCCCAAGCCGGGACAAAACGCAGTTCAGTTCTTATTGCCCGGCGATCTCTGGGTGTGCAGGGTCGATGGCAAGCTCTCGACCGTAATCGGCTCTTGCGTCGTTCTCTGTTTGTGGGACAAGCAGAAGAAGGTCGGGGGCATGAACCATTACCTCTTGCCGGATGGTCCAGTCGACGCTGCTAACAGGTTTCGGTATGCCAATAATGCAAATGCGGCATTGCTGGAACGTGTTATCCGTGCAGGAGCGAACATCGCGAATGTATCCGCCAGGGTGTACGGCGGGTCGACCGCGCACGTTTCCCCCGGCCAGGAAGAGACCAGCCTGGGTTATCGCAATGTTTGCGCGGCGCTGGACTTCCTTCGCAGCACCGGGATCCCGCTGGAGGAGAAACAAACAGGAGGCAAACAGGGGCGCAAGGTCTCCTTCGAGATCGCCACCGGGAAAGTGACCACGGAGCTCCTGTGACGGAATCGATCAAAATCGACAGGAATGCGATCCTCCGTACCTTCGCCGCGGAGAGTGACGAGGCCCTGGGACGCATGGAAGGGCTGCTCGTTCAACTCGAAGCCAATCCCACGGATGGCGACGCGCGCGACGAACTGTTCCGCATTGTCCACACCTTGAAGGGAAATGCGTCGATTGTCGGCCTGGAGGAGATGGTTCATCTGGGTCATGCCGCTGAAGACCTGCTCGATGCACTGCGTTCGGGAAGCGTTCTGGCCACTCGAAATGTCATCGACGCGTTGTTTGCGTCGTTGGATATTTTTCGCGCGCTTTTGAGCGGCCGTAACGACGTGGGCACTGCGGAAGTAATAGAGCAACTCAAGGAGGCGTGCAGCGCCCATGTTGACGTTCCTCTCGCCGCCGCCAATATTACGGGCGCCTCAGGTCTTGCGGATGGTGATAGCAACTGCATTCGCGTGGATCTGGAAAAGCTCGACGCGATCATGAATCTGGCCACGGAAGGCGCCATTGCCCAGGCACGGCTCCGAAATGCGTTGGAACAACAAGGCGCCACGGAAGTCCTGATTGATGTACAACGCCAAACCGAAGCTCTCCTCCTGCAACTCCAGGAGGAAGTGATGAAGCTGCGTATGGTTCCGGTGGGTCCGCTGTTCCGCCGGTTCGCCCGCGTCGTTCGCGACATTGCCCTGGAGCACGACAAGCAAGTCCATCTCGAGATCCAGGGTGAAGACGTCGAACTCGACACCAGGATTTTTCGGCTGGTCCGCGACCCGCTCACGCACATGTTGCGCAACGCCATCGACCATGGCATCGAAGCTCCCAAAGCCCGCGTGGCAGCAGGGAAGGATCCTTGCGGGCGATTAACGTTGGCGGCTTACCACAGCGGAGGCGAAATTATTGTCGAAGTGCGGGACGATGGCAGAGGCTTGCAACGCGAGCGAATCCTGCACCGCGCGCAGGAACTCGGGCTCGTCAGCACAGGTCAAACCGTCACCGATTCCGATGTCCTCGAATTGATCTTTCATCCGGGATTTTCAACGGCCCAGTCAGTGTCTGACCTGTCGGGCCGAGGCGTCGGCATGGATGTAGTGCGCCGAAATATAGAGGAGTCGCTCAAGGGCAAGGTGTCAGTAACGAGCGTCGAGAGCAAGGGCACCACGATCAGTCTTCGTGTCCCATTGACCCTGGCCATCCTGGAAGGTTTTTCGGTCGAAGCGGCCGGGGAAATTCTGGTGATCCCGCTGGAACACGTGGAGGAGTGCACGGAACTTGAGATCAGCGATGCGCCGGGTACACACCTGGTCGATCTTCGCGGGCGCGTGCTCCCTTGGGTACGGCTGCGCGACGCGTTTGGAATCGCCGGCGCAAAACCGGATCGGGAGAGCGTTGTCGTCGTGCGCTGTGGCGACCTGGTCGCGGGCGTGGCCGTCGACAAGCTGCTCGGGACTACACAGGCGATCGTCAAACCATTAGGAAAAGTGTTCCAGGGTGTCAGGGCACTGTCTGGTTCGACGATTCTTGGAAATGGCCGCGTCGGTCTCATCGTGGATGTTCCCGGCCTGTTCAAAAGCGTGACCGAGGGAAGTACCCGGATCGTGCAGCAGCAAACGGCCCCAGTGCAACAAGGGCAGTAACCCTCCTACCGAGGGATTCAGCAAGACTTCGCAATCGTGCAAGGAGAATTATGTCGTTCGAAAACATGTCAATCGCAAAGCGGCTAGGTCTGGGTTTCTTGTTCCTGATCGTGATCACCATCATCGTGGGCGGCACGGGCCGTTGGGGGGTCTCTAACGAGACCTCGATTACACTGCAAATGCTGCAACACGCCAAAATGGCCCGCGCCACGGCACTCATCCGCACACACGTGCTGGAGTGCCGCCGCTTCGAGAAGGACTTCCAGCTCAACATGGGAGATCCGAAAACGCAGGCCGATTACTTCGAGAAATGGAAAAGCAATCGCGATGCATTGCGCGACGCCATCGATACGGCGGAGAAACTCACCAGTGATCCCACCGAATTGAGCACGCTGGCGCAGATGCGTTCCGATCTCAGCCAATACGAAGCGGGCTACCTGCTGATGCGCCAAGGAATGATCGCGGGCACTCTGCGGAGGCCCCAAGATTCGAATCACTTCATCACAACGTACAAAGATTCAATCCACCGGCTTGAAGGTGACGCCGAGCAGATGTTCACCCACTCGAACGAAGTCATGGAAAGCCAGGAGGGGGTCATCCGCAGCGTCTCCGCTAGAGTGGGCGGCGTCATTCTCCTCACCGTGCTGATCGCGATCTTAGCCAGCGTCTTCGTCAGCATTCTTCAGGCGCGGAGCATCACTCGCCCGATTGCCAAAGTGATGCAGGTTGCCGAACAGATCGCCACCGGAGATCTCTCGGTGAGTATTCAGGCGTCCGGCACCAACGAAGTGGGCCGGATGCTGACGGCGATGGAGCAGATGACGCGCTACCTGCAGGAGATGGCGAAGGTCGCGGAGGACCTCGCCGCTGGAAAGTTTAGCGCCCGCGTCCAGCCGAAGTCCGAGCAGGACGCACTGGGACGCTCATTCCAGCAGATGATCGAGAAGTTGTCGCACATCATCAGCGAAGTGCGCTCCGGCTCGGCCGCCTTGTCGAATGCCGCCGCTCAGGTGTCGGCGACCTCGCAGGCGCTTTCGCAAGGCACCAGCGAACAGGCTGCGTCGGTCGAGCAGACCAGCTCCAGCCTGGAAGAGATGACCGCGTCGATCCTGCAGAACGCCGAGAACAGCCGCCGCACCGAGCAGATGGCTCTGAAGGGGCTTAATGACGCGGAGCAAAGCGGCAAGTCAGTGAAGGAAACGGAAGCGGCGATGAACGCGATCGGCAAGAACACCGCGATCATCGAGGAAATCGCCTATCAGACCAACCTGTTGGCGCTCAACGCCGCGATCGAAGCCGCGCGTGCCGGTGAACACGGCCGAGGGTTCGCGGTCGTGGCCAGTGAAGTTCGCAAGCTCGCCGAGCGCAGCCAGGCCGCTGCGAAAGAAATTCGTAGCGTGGCAGGATCCAGTATCGAGGTCGCATCGCGCTCCGGGCGCCTGCTCGACGAACTCGTACCTTCGATCAAGAAAACTTCCGAACTCGTTCAGGAGGTCACCGCTGCGTCCAACGAACAGTCCGCCGGGGTCTCGCAGATCAGCAAAGCCATGGCCCAGGTGGACCAGGTGACGCAACGCAACGCCTCGGCAGCCGAAGAACTCGCTGCGACCGCGGAAGAACTGGCGGCGCAAGCGGAAACGCTCAGCTCCTACATGAATTACTTCCGCATCGCGGGAGACTCCGCGGCTGGCAATGCACCGTCGAGGTCTGGAGCGGCCCCGCTGCCACAACCGGCGATCGTGAAAGCCGAGGCCGGCGTCGCCAATGCCGAAGGGTGGACCAGCTTCGAGACCAAACATCCGTCCAACGGCAATGCACTCGTGCACGCTTAAGAAGGAGACCGCGAATGTCGCAGTTGAACTCGTCGGAAGAGTATCAGTACCTGACGTTCCGGATGGCAGCCGAGGATTACGCCATCCGGATCCTCAAGGTGAAAGAAATCATCGCTTACGACTTTGTCACGCGCGTCCCGGGCACTCCGCCATGGATTCGGGGCGTGATCAACCTGCGCGGCGCCGTGGTGCCGGTCGTGGACCTTTCGGTGAAGTTCTCGCTGAATGCGTCTGTGGTGACCAAGTCCACGTGCATCGTGATCGTCGAAGTGAAGCTGGGCGGAGAAGATACGATCATGGGCGTGATCGCCGATGCGGTCGATGAGGTCGTTTTCCTGTCGCAAGAGGACGTCGAGCCGCCACCGCCGTTCGGGTCCACCGTGTCGGTCAATTACCTCGTCGGTCTCGGAAAAATCGCAGGCAAGTTTGTCCTGATCCTTGACATCGACCGTGTCTTATCGAGCGATGAATTGCTGGAAGCCGCTTCGGCGAACCAACTTCTTGCTCGCGCATCCGTAGCGGAGGCTTAGACACGCAATGCAGGAAGCCGCCCATTTCAGCAGGAACTACCTCACGGTGCCGCCGGCGATTGAGCCGATCTCCGAGCGCGATTTTGGCCGTTTTCGCGATGTGATCGAGCGTCACGCCGGTATTCATCTGGGCGCAAGCCGGAAGGCGCTTCTGGTGGGACGCCTGATGCGTCGGCTGCGGGCGCTGGGACTCAGTGGTTTCGACCAGTACCTCGAGATTGTTTTGGAAAACACGGCGGAATTCGTTGAGATGCTGGACTGCGTCTGTACCAACGAAACACGATTCTTTCGGGAGCCGAAACAATTCGAGCTATTCGAGTCCACGATCCTGCCGGCCTGGCGAAACGAGCGAGCGCAGGGCGCAAGAGCGGGGCGTACCCGCATATGGAGTGCCGGCTGTTCCACGGGCGAGGAGCCGTTCACGATTGCGATGATGTTGGCCGCGCATCTTCCCGCAAGCGAGGGATGGTCGCACCAAATCATTGCAACCGACATTTCTTGCCGCGTTTTGCGGCAGGCGCAGGCTGCCACGTGGGACCTGGGCCGGGCGAGCGCCATTCCGGCCTCGTACTTGCGGCGTTTTATGTCGAAGGGCACAGCCGCAAACGATGGCAAGATGCGCGCCGCCGATGAGTTGCGCACGTTGATTCGCTTCGATCGAGTCAATCTCAAGACGGTCGATTACAGCGCCATTGGACGATTCGACGCGATTTTCTGCCGCAACGTGCTGATCTATTT
>JBOGLI010000108.1:0-2452 GCA_050746165.1 Terriglobales bacterium
CAACAGCTCCGCATTCAGTCCGTTGGCGCAGGTCTTCGGCGTGCCGCTTGGCTATTTCGGCCTGTTCCTGGGAGGTCTTGTCTGCCTGGGTACGCTCTTCCCTTCGTTGGCGTTCGAGCGGACCAACAAGTTCCTGGCTTGGGTGAACGCCGTCGGAGTGATCGGCCTCGCGCTCTACTCAGTCATCGCAACGCACACTCTCTGCCTTCTTTGCAGCGGCTATTACGTGTTCTCGCTGATCAGCTTCGTGCTGTTCTGGATGTTCGGCGCCGATGGCGATGATCCATCGCTGCTGCGGCGCTTTGCGCAGCCTTCGCTGAAGTATCTAGCTGTATTCGCAGTGCTGGTCGCGACGGGCGCTTACGCGTTTCGCGAGTACCATCAGCAGAAGAAAGAGGCGCAGTCCGGCAGCGCCGCGGCGCGAGTTGTCGAACAATACTTCAATCTTCCCGAAGTCAAAAACCCGTCGGTCGTATCGCCATACTGGTCCGTGCGCGGCACCGGCCGCTTCGAGGACGCCCCCATCCGCGTCGTCGAGTATGCCGATTTTCTCTGCCCCGACTGCCTTTACCTGTCCAAGCAAATCGAGCAGCTCAAGCAGGAATTCAATGGCAAGCTGAACATCGCCTTCCAGTTCTTCCCGCTCGAAGCGAAGTGCAACACGGTGGTTGCCAAGGACCTCCATCCCGGCGCTTGCGAGATGACCTATATCGCGGCGGCGATTGGGCCGGAGAAATTCCCCGCCGTCCATGACGAGATTTTCGCGAACTTCACCTCCGCCAAGCGCAATCCTGCGTGGCGCCGCGATATGGCACGGCGCTACCACGTTGAATCCGCCATTGCCGATCCCGCTCTCCAACAGCAGGTCGGCCAGATTATCGCGACCGGCTCCGAGTACGAAAAAACTTCCGACAAGTTCGCCCACGGCATCCGCTCCACGCCGACCCTGATCATCAACAACCGCATGGTTATCGGTACGTTTCCATCCGAGCAGTTGCGCGCCATCTTCCAGGCGCTCGTGGCCAGGAGCGAGCAGCACAAGTTCATGGAGAACTGGCAGGACAGTAAGTAGCGGCCAAACCGCCCCACCGATGGGGCATCTGGAATTCCGTGAGTTCGCTCGGCCATTTCCTCAAGTATCCCTGCCGCAGGTGTACATGAAGGTCACGTACAATTGGGTGGAGTTGACGCTGCGCTACCTGGTTGAGCCGAAGCGGAAGCTGGTCGCCTCCTGCTTTATATTCGACCGGACGTTCGAGCGTCTGCAGGGTCGTTGACGACATCACCAGCGCGTCAAGCACTTCCGACGTGGCAATTCACTGGCAACAAGACGAGAGTTCTTCCAGCAACAAGGCGCAAAAGGACGCGGCCCACAACCCTGACAAGGCTGCGTGAGTTTAAGTCTGCTTCGTCTCTACCGGCGCCTCTGGAGCTTTCGCGACCTCAGGTTCACCCTTCAAGCCGGTGCGGAAATGGCGTATCCCCTCGCCCAGTCCCTTGCCCAGTTCACCGATTTTGCGCGGGCCGAAGATCAGCAGCGCGATGCCGAAAATTACCAGCAGTTCCGGAAGTCCAATGTCGCCCACAAAACACCTCTCCTGGCTTATTAAACGCGCGATGCGCGAAAAAGACGCTCATTTATTATCTTACGCCCCGGCGCGCAACGCGCGCTTGCCGGCGAAGCTGCCCAACATCCACAATCCCCCGCCCACGATGGCAAACATCGCGGCGATCCCCGCGACGAACACGGGCACGACGAAGAATTCCACGTTATACCCGGGACGGACCCGTACGCTAGATGGATCGGCAGGGTTGTAAACGATCACGTGGCGCGACCCCGCCGCGTACTGCGCCACCTGCTGGTCCTTCCGCTCGCGATGTGTGCTCGCATGCGGAAAGATGTAATCGCCCGTGACCGGCTTTCCGTTTGCCGAGAACGCGAAGTGTACTTCCGTGGTGTAAAGCGGACCGTCGTCCGTCGCGTGCTCCACCACTTGGCTCTCGATGACCGTCGCCTCGGTCCGCGTCCAGTCGTGCAGGATGTGATATTGCTGCGCGTAGAACACCGCGGAATAACACAGCAGCACGACGGCGAATACCAGCAGCGCCGCCCCGATGAACTTCAGGAATACCGCCACGCGCTACCGCCGCTCCAGGTCCTGTACATCTCGCCGGACGCGCTGATATCCGCGCGTCAGCACGATCAGGTATGCGATGTGCACCGCCCAAGTCACTCCGTACGCCGTATAAACCCAGTTCATCTCGATTCTCCTGCAATCGCCTTCATGGCGTGCGCTTCCTCGACTTCCTGCCGCAGCCGCTCCAGCCGGTAACGCAACCACAGAACCATCGCTCCCAACGCAAGGAACCCCGCCCAATTAGCCAGCAACGCGTGCATCATGCGAGGATCGATGCCCGATCCTTCGCCGCCGCCGATCACCGGCTGCGGATG